>DATHUN010000341.1:0-5713 GCA_035462205.1 Anaerolineales bacterium | reverse complement strand
GATCAGGCTCAATATGAAATTCGTTATTTGCGACTGGAGACTGGCAACCCGTGCACTCAGGTCAAAGACGGTGATTTGCGTGGCAAGTTCGGCGGCGGCGGTGGGAGTTGGTGCCCGCAGGTCGGCGGCGAAATCGGAGAGAGTGAAGTCCGTTTCATGACCCACTCCGCAAATGATGGGAATCGGCGAATTCGCGACTGCACGGACAACACGCTCATCGTTGAATGCCCATAGGTCTTCGATCGAGCCTCCGCCGCGTGCTAATAAGATCACATCAGGCGATTGGAGAATTAGAGAATCGAGAGCGCTGACAATCGCCGGCGGTGCTTCGATTCCCTGCACGGCGGATGGTGCTACGAGCACTTCGACAATGGGCAGCCTGCGACCGAGAGTATGCAACATGTCATGTAATGCCGCGCCTGTCCTGGAGGTAACGATACCGATCTTTTTCGGCAGCAGCGGAATGGGGCGCTTGCGCTCAGGAGCGAAGAGTCCTTCAGCTTCTAGCATGGCTTTCAGGCGCAGGAACTCCTGATATAACGCGCCCTCGCCCAACGGTCGGATTTGATCGGCGTAGAGCTGGTATTGCCCGCTCACCTCGTAAACGCCGATTCGGCCGTGGACTTCCACTTCCATACCATCCTGCAATCCCATCCGCAGCCGCACCGCGGACGTTTTCCACATCACGCATTTAAGGGCGGCGTTGGAATCTTTTAGCGTGAAATAAATGTGTCCCGATGCCGGGCGCGACAGATTCGAGATTTCCCCTTGCACCCATACATCCTGCAAGACTTCATTCTCTTCCAGAAGCTTGCGAATGTAGAACGTTAACTTGGAAACTGTCCATTGCTGCGTGACAAATAGCGAGGGTTGCATTGATAAAAGGATAATCGAAAAAGGAGGAAAGATAAAGGGGATATGGGAAAAGCGTTTTCTGCTACAATTCGACGGTCTTATGAAACATCTTTTTTCCCCCTGGCGGATGAAATATATGGAAACTAGTAAGGTGGAAGGCTGTATTTTCTGCTTGGCGCAAGAGATGGAAGATGGCACGGAGAACCTGATCGCTTACCGGAGTGAGCGTTCCTACGTGATCTTGAACCGTTATCCTTATACCAGCGGGCACTTGATGGTCGTTCCGTATATCCATAAACCCAATCTGGAAGAGCTTGACCCCGAAACACGCGCCGAAATGATGGAATTAACGACACACTGTATGACCGTCCTGCGCAAACTCTACAGACCCCCGGCATTCAACATGGGGGCAAATATTGGCGAAGCAGCGGGAGCGGGTGTGAAAGGCCACGTTCATATCCATATTGTGCCGCGCTGGGCCGGAGACACGAACTTTATGTCTACAGTGGGAGAGGCGCGTGTCCTGCCAGAGTTGTTGGAGGACACCTATCAGCGCGTCAAAAAGGGATTCAGCAAATAAGAAGTTTCAGCCACACCGAATACAAGCGGCCGCTGGAACAACTTCCAAAAATGTTTCGATTTAGGTCTTCCGTTCTTGTTTGCAGTTTTCTTCTATTAAGCTTTGTGCTAAGCGGCTGCCGTCCGAGTGTTGCACCGGCAACATCTTCCCCAACGAGTCCGGTAACTCAAGTCACGGGGTCTACTACCCCGGAGGCAATCACACAAACACCCGCACCAACTCAGCCTGTGCAGGTCCTCAATCCGCTGACAGGACTGGCGGTCCAGGACCCTTTGCGGCTGCAAATTCCCGCAACCCTGTTATCGATCTCTCATTTCCCACCCACGGCGCGTCCGCAGGCAGGTCTATCCTTTGCGCCGTATGTCTTTGAGATCTATATCACCGAGGGCGCGACACGTTTTTTAACCACGTTTTACGGACAATTCCCCAAACCTGAAGTTCCCATCACCGGAAATTGCGAGGTTCGAAAAGAAATCTTCACACAAACAAAATTATTGCTGGGTAACCAGATTTGGGATGACGAAAACCAAAATGGAATCCACGAGCCCTGGGAGAACGGAATCGGCGGCGTGTGCGTTAACCTCTATGACGCCGGCCTCCAATTGCTACAACAGACCACGACCGACACGAACGGCTATTACGGATTCAACGTCGACCCGGGCACCTACCGTCTTGCCTTTGCAAAACCCGACGGGATGGAATTTACCCAAAAAGGCGCCTCGGGTGATATGCAGGACAGTGACGTGGACCCCGCGACGGCTTGGACCGACCCGGTGCACGTCTCTTCATCCGATCTTAGCGTGGACGCAGGCTTAGTGCCGTTAAATGTGACTGCATCTACTTCTGAGCCGTCCGCAGCGCTTCCGCCTGCAAAAGTTGGACCTGTTCGCTCGGGTCGCCTCGTGTATGCAGACATTGCCGCGTTCTTGCCCAACTCGTGTTTGATCTATGCGTTTGCCTCGCCTGAAGTCTTGGCGGAATTACCCAAGTGTGCCTTCGTCTATCACGACATCCAAGGTGGCGGTTACATGCTGGACATCAATGAGATGATCCAATATACCAAGGACAACAAGACGAACGACGAGCCCATTGATTATTCGAGCAATGTCTATGCCGAGGAACCACCTGCGGGCGGCGCCAACGCAGCACGCCTGGACGAGTACATTGCCTGGCTGAATCAATCGGCGTGGGTCTACGATCCGCTCTATCAAAGTTGGTGGCGCTACGTGGATGATGCTGATCCCAACACGGCAGGCATCCTCCACACTGAAGTCGACCGCCTCAATAATCGTCAGCTGCATTTCGAAAATGTCATCGTGCTATTTGCTATCCATGATGTGATTTCGCCTACCAATTTGAAGATCCATCTCGAACAGGATTGGGTCGGGAACGCGGTGCTCTTCCGGGATGGCAAAAAATATGACATTCGCTGGAGCACAGTTGCAACCGAAGAGGAACTGCAAACCGGACGGCGCAAGCCCATCCGCTTCTTTTATCCGGATGATAAAACTCCCTTTCCATTGAAGCCCGGTCACACATGGGTAATTGTTGTCACACCTGAAACCGCAGTCACCGAACAATCGGCCGGCAATTGGTTACTTCAATTCCATCAACCCGCCGGGGCGAAATAGTAAGATCTCACGAAGCAACGCCACAGGGTTTGTTGTCTAAGTATGTTTTGTATTTGGAGATTAGAGCTTAAAGATTGGAGATTATTGTTTAATATATGACTCGCAAAACAAATATCTTATTTTTACTATTTTTACTCATTATTTCCTGCACCAGTCCTTCCACCTCCATAGCAACACAACCGGGGGATCGACAAGAATCAACAGCCACAAGCGCTGGCGAAACACAACAACCAACGACAATTGCTACAACAGAAGCGTCTCCCACCCTCGATCCTTCCAGTTCAGCCACACCGCAGACAATCCCAACTCCCATTACGCTCGGTCCTGATGAATTTCCAGAGGGCTACAATCCCTTAACAGGACAGCGCGTTTCTGACCCATCCCAGCTCACCTACCCTGCCCTGCTGCTTTCGATCTCCCACTTCCCGCCAGCGGCGCGCCCACAAGCAGGGTTTTCGTTTACACCTTTTGTTTATGAGTATTACATTACCGAGGGTTCCACACGGCATGTTGCTGTTTTCTACGGCGAGTTTCCCGCACCGGAAATTCCCCTGCATGGCGATTGTCAAATCCGCACCGAGCCCATCGCGCAAACACAATTCCTTCTCGGAAACCGCGTCTGGGAGGATAAGAATCAAAATGGTCTTCAAGACCCACGCGAAGAAGGGATCGGCGGGATTTGTGTCAACCTGCTGGATCCAAATGGAATCCAACTCCAGCAGACGACCACCGACAGCAATGGCTATTATGGATTCAACGTCGATCCAGGCAGATATATCATCGAAATTGAAAAACCATCCTGGCTGGAATTGGCTCCCGAAAACGTTGGAGATGAGAGCATGGATAGTGATGTCGATCCTGCTTCGGGTCGAACGAATCCGATTGATGTCTCAAACGCATCGCTCCTGTTCTGGGATGCAGGCATGGTCCCATCATCCACTGTCACGCCCACTCCCGATCCCTCTGCCAAATTACCGCGCCCGGAGGTGGGACCAATTCGCTCGGGGCGCGTCTTCTATCGATACATGGGCGGCATGTACCAGGACAGTTGCTTGATCTATGCTTCGGCCGACCCGGTCGTGCTGGCGCAGATCCCGCAATGTGCCACAGTGGCTCACACCATCTCGGGCGGAGGCGCAATGTTGGCGCTGGAACGAATGGCGCGTATTTCGGAGCAGAATAAGAAATTCCATGCCAATTTTAATTACACGAGCAATCTGTTTTCCGATACGCCGCCGGCTGGTGGCACACCTGCGACAGAATTACGTGAGTACTGGGCGTTGCTCAACCAATCCAAATTTACCTATGATGCCGCTTCTGGTGCCTACTGGCGCTACATTGACGAATCGAGGATGGCAACAGCCGGTGTGATGCATCCATTGGTAGATCGCCTGAATGGCAGACAAGTTCAGTTTGAGAATGTGATCTTGATGTTTGCCGAACATACCGTCATCACACCGACGATCGTGGATATCAACATGGCAACCGGCAATCAGGGCGCTGCTTATCTGTTTCGCGATGGACAGATGTACAAGATCAAATGGAGCACGCTCGCAACTGATTATGAAAAGAAGACAGGCCGCAGCCGGCCGATCAAGTTCGTTAATCTCGATGGAACGCCTGCCGCGTTGAAGCCAGGGCACACCTGGGTGATCATTTTTGATCTTCAATCCTATTTGGAAGATTTGATGGACGGCATTTTTCGAGCGCGCTTTGTCCCGCCCAAGGGAGCGAAGCTGGAGTAAGGATCGGTCGTTGCCCGGCCTGTTTTTGGCGGGGTTGCGAGGATCGCGTAGCATGCCGAGGGCGAGGCATAACTCGACGAAGCAATCTCCTCTGATGCGTGGATAGTGACCTTGATTGGAACCAACCGCTTTATAGGAGATTGCTTCGCTTTCCGCTCGCAATGACATTAAAATAAGCTCATGCGCCCCTCACTGTTGCTGCTTCTTTCTGTCATTCTTGCTGCGTGCTCCACGCAGCAAGTCCTTCCGCTAACTGCTACGGAAACGAATCTTCCTCCAAGTACATCTACATCAACTCCAATTCCATTATCACCAACAATCACTCCTCAGCGGCGGCTCTCGCCTGTCACATATGGTCCCGAGCTTGAGCGTTTTCCTGCCAACGTGAATCCGCTGACGGGGCGTGAAGTTTTGGATTCGTCATTACTCAAACTTCCTGCTGTCCTTGTATCTATCAGCAATATGCCATTCACAGCCCGGCCCCAGGCGGGACCCGGCTTCGCCTCGTGGGTGTATGAGCTTTACATCGGCGAAGGCGCGACGCGCTTTATGAGTGTGTTCTACGGCGAATATCCGCGCACGATTCCCAATATCAGCGGTGACTGTGCCGTCCGCGACCAGATTATTCATCCCAGCAGTGACTGGATCGGCAATCGCGTCTGGCTCGATGAGAACGCGAACGGTCAGCAGGATCCATGGGAGGCGGGTGTTGGCGGCGTTTGTGTCCGCTTGATAGAGGCCAGCAGCCGCGAGGTTCAGCAGGAAACGGTGACGGATTCCAATGGCTACTATGCGTTCAATGCTTCTGACGTTGAATCCATCCTCCAATTTCAAATCCCAAGCTATTATCGATTTACAAAACCAAATGTTGGCGATGATGATCGCGACAGTGATGCGGAATC
>DATHUN010000340.1:0-4094 GCA_035462205.1 Anaerolineales bacterium | reverse complement strand
GGTGGAAAAAACATTGATCGCCTTGCGCCAGGCAAACTTTGCCTTCGTCGAAGTGTGCGAATTGCTGCTGCGTTTTTACCAGGCCGAGCCCAACCGTCTGCGCCCCACGGACCGCATGGTCGCCCACACAGGCTACTTGATCTTCGCTAGAAAGATCGAACCGAGTGAAGACCCGCGCGGGAAGGAATTATCCGAGGAGATCGGTGCTGTTTGACTTTCAGGAGAGACCTCGATGCGCCGCATATTCCGCCGCCACATACGAAAAACACTTTCCCAAAACGTACCGCCTGTTTTGCAGGAGGCAAACTTTGTGTTCGACAAAGGCGAATATGGGCGCGCCGGCGAGCTCTTTGAAAACATCGCCAAAACGACGGATGCTCGCGGCGCGCCGCGCGCGCCTATCTTTCATCTCCAGGCGGGACGCGCTCGTGTACTGGCAGGACAAACCAAATTGGGAATTCCTTCCCTAAAACGCGGACTCGAGCTCTTCGCCCAGCGCGGAGAGATCCGTAAGCTGCATCAGGCTGGAAAACGCGTTATCGCCGAACTTCGCGCCCTCGGCTTGACTGCCGAAGCCACAGAGATCGAAAACTTTTTCAAGAAATTGTCCCCATCCATGTCAGCCATGGACGCCGATCCAGCACCCGCAAAGCAACCTCAGTTGCCTACCCACTGTCCGTCTTGTGGCGCCGTACTGCGACCCGATGAAGTCGAATGGCCGGACGAGGTCAGCGCCGAGTGCGCCTATTGCGGGAGCCCGGTGCGAGATGCACATTGATCAAAAGTCAGCGCGGTTCCCTGTTCTTTCATTCTTTGCCCGCGTCCACGAACGGTTTGCTACTGGTAAATTCACCATGCCGATCACTCTGACCGAAGAAAATATTTCCCTGCGATTGGCCGAAGCCCTCAATGGCGCGCCTTCCTCGTCAGATGGGTATGCTGAGATCGACCTCACCGAAGAGACGAGTCTTAAATGCGCAGCAGTCTTAATTCCACTCGTCTGGCATGACGATGAATGGCACCTGCTCTACACTCGTCGCACGGACACAGTCGAATCCCATAAGGGACAGGTCTCCTTCCCCGGTGGCGCCTGCGATGAAGGCGAAACCACACCTGAGCAGACCGCGCTGCGCGAAGCGGAAGAAGAGATCGGGCTCGATCCCAAGGATGTAAAAGTGCTGGGACGCCTGGCGAATATGATCACGATCACCTACTTCCGTGTTACACCGGTCGTAGGAATCATCAAGTGGCCGGCTGTCTTCCGGGTCGGGGAACATGAAGTGGCGCGCATTTTCACGATTCCGTTAGCATGGCTGGCGAATCCGACCAATCGCTGGGAGTTTGCGCGTCCTGATACCACGCGAAGTCTAATCGCCTATCATCCCTATGATGGCGAATTGCTTTGGGGCGCTACTGCCAGGATGACAGTGGATTTTTTGAAGGTGTTACGGTTATAAACCTCGTGCACTTCCAAAGTTGGAAACGCCAAAGCAATAACTTGTTTTCCCTAAATAAGTTCCATCTACTAAGTCTTATCACTTCTGAAAGTTAGATCCAAAAAACATATCTGTATGGATGCGGGATTCTCTATAGTGTTAAAATATTTTCAACACTCACCACGGAGGCACCTTATGGAAAACAACGCATCGTCCCTCGCAGACGTTCAGAGCATGGAATTTGATTCCCGCAGGAAATACAAATGGTTTGTATATTTTGATCAAGCAAACGCCGATAGGCAACATACCGGCTACGTGGAGAATTTACGCGAACTGCAGAATTTTGCTACCAGGTATTCTCCCGATCGCCTCTACAGGGACTTTGTAAAAATCTACGATGCGACTGAGATCAATGTCAACCCGAAGACGTTAGATTTAATTGCCGAAATTTCCGAGTCGTATGATGACGATGCAGCCAACATCAATTATTTATTCACGCTCATTTATTTTGCGATGCTGTCGGAACAGAATAAAAAAAATCAACAACTGGGAAAACGAATCAAACGACTGGCAGTCTACCAGGCATTATTTGACAAGGTGCAGGCCGAGGAAGTCAGATACCATGTCCCACGGAAATGGTGGCTGATCGACGCTCAATGCAGCCAGCGGGGATTTTAAGCAGTCGATCAACAAATCGGAAACCTTCTTCAATCCTTCTATCCCGTTCACCATAGGATTGTTTAAATAAACGAGGTCTAGCGAATGCTGGGCTTCGTTCTTTCATTCGAACAAACAAAAACTCCCCGACCAAAATCGGGGAGTTTTTGTTGACGAGAAAATTATTCTTCGCCTTCTTCTTCCTTCTTGCCACGTTCCACAGCCAGTTCGGGCTCGCCAGCAGCCGGGGTAACAGCTTCTGCACCGGGGACAGCCGCAGCTTCCTCTTCCACCTTGGCGAAGGTTGCCACCGCAACCATCGTATCGGGGTCGTTGAGAATGCGAACGGTATCGGGCACATTCACTTCACGAACACGGATACCATCACCCGGTTTCGCAAGAGTGCTAATATCCACCTCAATGCGTTCGGGCAGATCGTTGGGAAGGGCTTCCACTTCGAGCTGTTCGAGGTTTTTCACCAGCACCGCGTTGAAATCCTTCACCGCACCGGAAATACCGCTGAAGTGAACGCTCACCCGTGTGCGCAGTTTCTCGCTCATCGACACAGCCAGGAAGTCCACGTGCAGCAAACGGTTCTTGATGAAATCGCGCTGCTTCTCGCGCACCAGGGCGGGATACTCTGTCCCATCGACATTGATGGTCACCAGGCTGGACGCAGTGAGCTTGCCCAGTGTCATCGCAGCAGTGTGCGCATCCAGGTTGATTTTGATCGGCTCGGTGTGGCGACCATAGATCACCGCCGGCAGTTTGCCTTCGCGGCGCAGCGCCTTGACCTGCTTACCAGTCACATCCCGCTTGGATGCATTTAAAACGACTTTCTCCATCTTTACTCCTCGAGCGCCTCTCACCTGCCCCTCTTCCCTCCCCCATTTCATGGAAAATGGGGGAGGGTGGGGGTCAGGTTACCTTCGCTCTATGAACAGAATTTATGCAAGTACGGACGACCAGCCGGTCATCCCTACGGCATTCCAATGATTATTTTCGCCTGAACAACGCTCGTCCGAGCAGCAGCATGATACCACTAAACAGACCGGCAACCAGACCGGAGATGAGCGCCGAACGCGTATCCATTAATGTAGTGACGTTTCCCTGTACATTCCTGCCAATCAGGAGGACAGTCCGCGAGTCGCTTACCCGCAGGTCTGTGCCAACGACGACAGCAGCCATCGCGTTTCGGATATCGGCGTTCCCCGCGGTTACGACGCCTGCATACCCGCTCAACGATACCCCTTCCGCCTGAAGCATGCCCACAAACGTCTGATCTGCCAGAACTTCGACCGACTCGACGGCTGCCAGAGCGGATTGGTGTGTGCTGACGCGCGTTGCTTTTACAGCCGCCGCGGCACTCTGGTGCATGGTGACGTCCTCTGCAGCAATGCTCCCGGCAGATGCCTGATGTATGCGCACCGCCTCGGCCTGGACGTTTTGCACGTTCCTTTGGGAGATATTCTCGAAGTGCGATTCGTCAGTTTCGGGGGAATTTTCGGGTTCGATCATGATTTTGTCTCGATTCACATGCTGGGCATGAAATCCGCCTCCAGCGGGAGGCGGAGACTTACAGCGGCTCGGATTTTACCACAGCTTGCCCACCTTCCGCGTCGCAAGCATATCATCGCGATCTTTGTCTCTTCATCGCCTCAGCCACACCATGTGACAATTCATCCTCTCTTTGATCCAACTGGCTCACAATATTCCAGTAATCTTCATCGTTGCGGTTCTGGCTGAGCTTGTAATTGGCTTCCAGTCGTGTTGCTTCGACTTGGAAGGCGACAATGCCTTTCATTTCCTTTTCCACAAAATCTTGTGGAAGAGTTTCCAGCCGATAGCGATGGTCACCCTCGTGTCGGTCAATCAAGCGCTTGAGAAGAGAATATGCCTCCTGATGGTCAGTAATGAGGCGCGGCTTTCCGTAAACATGGACACTCTGATAATTCCAGGTTGGAACATTGACATGGTTGTACCAGGTGGGCGAGATATATG
>DATHUN010000339.1:0-5274 GCA_035462205.1 Anaerolineales bacterium | reverse complement strand
TCCGGCCGAAAAACGATTGCTGGTCACGAATCACGAAGCATTCGGATATTTCGCAGAGCGTTATGGTTTGGCAGTAGTGGGTACTGTGATCGAAAGTTTCAGCTCCGAGGCGTCTCCGTCCGCCCGGCAGCTGGCAGCGTTGATCGACCAGATTAAATCGAGCCAGGCACCCGCCATCTTTTTGGACGCCTCTGATAACACCGCCCTCGCCCAGCAAATTGCCGATGAAACGGGTGTCAAAGTCATCACCGATTTACACCTCGAGTCCTTGACGAATGGCGCACCTGCAGCGACCTACATTGACATGATGGAATACAACGTCACACAAATTGTGAATGCGTTGAAATAATTTTGAATGGTGTAACGGACGGCAGTTGCTGTCCCCTACGGAATAAACTATGTACCCACACGATCACCACGAACACCAACAACCCATTCTCGACATTCAGCATCTCAGCGTACGGTACAACGGGCGTGCCGCACTCGAGGATATTACCTTCCATCTCCACGAAGCCGAGCGTGTTGCCGTGGTCGGACCGAACGGCGCGGGAAAAAGCACCTTATTCAAGGTGATCGCGGGGGTGTTGTCGCCGACCTCGGGCGAAGTCAACATCTTTGGCTCGCGCCCGCGTGGACACATTTGCATCGCCTACGTGCCGCAACGCAGCCAGGTAGATTGGAACTTTCCGGTCAACGTCGCCGATGTGGTGATGATGGGCCGCTCGGCAAAATTGGGACCACTCAACTGGCCGCACAAGAAGGATTGGGAACACGTTCAACAGGCACTGGAGACGGTTGAAATATCCAATCTCGCCTCGCGCCAGATCAGCCAGCTCTCTGGCGGACAGCAACAGCGCATGTTCATCGCCCGTGCCCTCGCCCAGGAAGCCGAATTGATGTTGATGGATGAGCCGCTGACGGGTCTCGATACTCCTTCCCAGGAAGGCCTGCTTAATTTACTGGATACCTTGAAGAATCAAAACGTCACGGTCATGGTCGCCACCCACGATCTCGACCAGGCCGCCCGTCACTTTGACCGAATCCTCCTGCTCAACCATCAAATCATTGCCTTTGGAAATGCAGCAGAGGTCTTGCAGACAAAGAATCTTTTACATGCTTATGGCGGCAGATTACGGTCTGCAAACAGCGAAAACGTGTTGGCCGTTGATAACTATTGTGATGACGGGGACGATGAACACACTCACTAATTTCCTGCTCCAACCCTTATCCTATGCATTCATGCAACGCGGCATGCTGGCTGCTATCCTGGTCGGTATCGTTTGTGCCGTCGTCGGAACCTATGTTGTATTGCGGGGCATGGCGTTCTTTGGCGACGCGCTGGCGCATACAATACTGCCGGGCATCGCCCTCGGCTACCTCGTCAGCGGCGGGGCGCGCGAACCGCTCTTTTGGTGGGCGCTGGGGACGGCGGTCGTTGCCGCCCTGGGAATCGGCGCGATCAGTAAGAATTCAGAAATCAAGGAAGACACCGCAATCGGCATCATCTTCGCCGGGATGTTCGCGCTCGGGATTGCATTGATCTCCACGGTCCGCAGCTACGCCGTGGATCTAAGTCACTTCCTGTTTGGAGATGTGCTCAGTGTTTCCGTCCAAAGCTTGTGGCTGATCCTGCTCTTTGGTGGTCTCGTGCTGCTCGGTATCTTCGCGTTTTACAAAGAGTTCACAACCCTATCTTTTGACCCCATCCTCGCGGCGACATTGCGCCTCCCCGTTGGCCTGTTAAATAATCTTCTGCTTACACTCATTGCCGTAACGGTCGCGGTGTCGCTGCAAACGGTCGGTGTGGCGCTCATGGTCGCCATGCTCGTCACACCTGCGACAACTGCCTATCTATTGACGCGTCGACTTTCGACGATGATGCTGCTTGCGGCGGTATTCGCCTCCATATCGGGAGTGATTGGCTTGTATCTATCCTACTACCTCAGCATCGCTTCGGGCGCGGCGATCGTGCTAACGGCGACAGTTTTCTTTCTGCTCGCCTTTGCACGGAAGAGGCTTGTAGCGGCATAGCAAGTGTATTGAGAGGAAACTATGAAACCGGACTCTCTCCTCGGTGTTTGGACAGGTAATGCCCGCAACAGCAATGGCTGGGATATGAAGATTACCCTCTCCATTCTCCAGCCTTTTAAAATTGGTTCCACTTTGGGCATATTCGATATTCCTTTCCTGCCGTGTTCGGGGATATTTCGCGTCCTCAATATTCAGGAAGAGATCATCGTTGTGCAGGCCGAAAAACAGCAGGGCAATTGCGAGGAAGCAGACTCAGAGACGCTTGAATTACTTTCCGATGGAACTCTTTTATATACATCGAAGGGGAAGAATTGGGAAACCCAAGGGGTGTTGTATCGTAGCTAATCTCAATGCCGCGATTATGAGGCAACTGTATTTCGTTCGGCAAAGAGAAAGCGAATACACAGTGCGCCGTGGACAAGAATCCAAACCTGATAGTGGAAAAGTCACTTCGTTACTCACATGTTCTTTTCGATTGGGGTGACACTGTCATGCGTGACGACCCCACCAATATGACGCCGATGGTCGAGTGGGAGACATTAAAGAGTTTTTTCAGTCACTGGACGGCTCCTAGCCTAGACCTCTTGTAAAAGTCAATGTAGGTCAGGCTTTTAGCCTGACTGTTCTAGGCTCCGGCGGGTTGCAAACGCGCCCTACAAGCACTTTCGCAAGAGGTTTCCTCAATAAAAGAGCGGACAGAGAATTCTGTCCGCTCTTTTATTCTCCAGCTTCCATCGGAGGCTCCTCTTCGCCGGGCACTTCGACCAGCTCGGATTCTGATTCCATATGCTCGGCAGCTTCCGCCGCCTCAGCTGCCATGCGGTCTCCGCCCTCTGATTCTTCTGCGACTCCCGCATCCGTCTCTCCGTTTTCAGAAGATTCTTTCGCATCAGACTGGCTTTCCTCACCGGGCTCGGACTCAGCCGTTTCTACCTCTACTTCTTCATTCTCCTCTACCTCTTCTATTTCTTCTTTGCCTTCTTCGTGTTCCGCTGTGTCTCTTGCTTCCTCGTCAGCCCCTCCGTTCGTTTCGTTCCGTTCTTCTCTTTCCTCGTGCTCCTCAGATTCGTCGTCTTCGCCTTTGCCCTCTAATTCTTCGTCATCCTTTTCCTGCTCGCTTTCCAGCTGCTCCTCGGGTTCATGCTCTTCTTCGAGTTCCTCGTGTTCTGCCTCTTCTTCTTCGAAGCCCTCTTCAAAACCCTCTGCGGTCTCCTCTTTTGCTTCTGGCAGGTTGACATTTTCTTGAATGTGTTTGGTGAGATTTTCCAGAGGCTGTCGGTATCCACCTGGGGACTCAAACGGACTCTCAAGAGTTGACTCTTGATCCAGAGTGGGTTGCGATCCTATTAAGTTATCAGCCGGCTTTGCTTGGGCTTGCAGGTTTCCCTTTCTGGCTTCCCAGGCATGAACCACCTCTTCATGGACTTCAGGCATCTGCCTGCGCAGAGATTCCATGACCTGTGCGTAACGTCTGTAGACCGCAGAACGATTGGTTTGTGGGGTCTCCAGCTCGGCACGGATATTGTTGAGCAAAGCGATCGCTTGAACAGCCGTCAGGTCTTTGGAATCTAACAAGGACTGCAACAAGCTCAACTTGTCAGATATATCGGAACGGCGGAACAGGCTGTTATGATCCTGCGAAAGTGACATAAGTATTACCTCTGTTCCAAACAGTATAATTCGAAATGAGTCCGGGTCAAATTAAATGAGTCTAATCGTTGTCGTGGCGTGGATAGCATAGCCGGTCTTGTTCTTTTCTCGCGGTAAAATTTCTAAAACATCGTCAAGGAGCATTCATTATGGGCGTCATGATGCAGGCCTTCTTCTGGGATTGTCCCAAATTGGATCAGCGGGAATTTCAATGGTGGAACTATATCTGCGGACAAGTTCCGGCGTTGTCGAAGGTGGGGTTCACGTCGCTATGGCTTCCGCCGATTCATAAAGCTGCAAATTTGGATGGACCTTCGATGGGCTATGACCCATACGATTATTATGATCTTGGCGAGTTCGATCAAAAGGGAACGATCCCTACCTGGTTCGGGACCAAGTCCGAGCTCATGGGACTCGTCGAAACGGCGCACGGTAATGGGCTGAGTCTGATCGCCGATATCGTCATGAATCACAACAGCGGAGCGGATGCGCAGGAGATCAACCCGATCAACGGTCAAGCGCGCTGGACGCTCTTCACTCCCAAAAGTGAAATGTTCCCGCGCAACTGGGAATGTTTTCATCCGTGCATGTATGAAAGCTGGGACGAGATGACCTTCGGCGATATGTCCGATCTCTCGCATCGTAATCCCTATGTGTAGTCGGAACTGCTCAAGCTGGCGCGCTGGCTGATCGAAGAAGTTGGCTTTGACGGGTTTCGCTATGACTTTGTAAAAGGCTACGGCGCGAATACGATCACGGCATTCCAAGAATATCGCTACATGCGACATGGCAAACCGTTTGTGCCATACGGCGTGGCAGAGTTTTGGGATAATGCGCGTGCGATAGAAAACTGGGTGGACCTGGCCAACTTTTCGAGTTCCAATCCTGTGGATGCCTTTGATTTTCCGCTGCGTGAAATGCTCAAAGCACTGTGCGACCAATATGGGTTCAGCCTGAAGAATCTCACCACCTGGGAGACTGTTCTACAAATGCAGCCGCAGACCACGGTGACCTTTGTCGAAAACCATGACCTGCGAGATGAGGGCCGGCCGATCGTCAACGATAAATTGCTCGCCTACAGTTATATACTCACCCATGAAGGCTTGCCGTGCGTGTTCTGGCACGATTACTTCAACTACAACCTTGGTCTGGAAGGTACGCCGAATGGGATCGCTGCGTTAGTGAGTGCACATGAAAAATATGCAGCCGGTGCAACAAATATTCTGTATATAGACGACAATCTTTACATTATGCAGCGCACGGGCTTTGCAGGGTTTGGCGGGCTGGTCTACGTGCTCAACAACCGCGGCGACAGTTGGAACGGACGGCTGGTCACCACCAACTGGACGAATACAACTTTTCAACCCATCGCCTGGTGGAGCAAAACAGACAGGGCACGCCCGATCAATCAATCCACAGACCGCGATGGACGAGCTCAGTTCTATGCTCCACCGCGTGGGTATGCTGTGTATGCGATCAAATAATGACCTGTAAGATTGGTATAAAGGTCCTGTTACAGACTTTGTAAGCGCAACCAGGAATGATTTATGACATGATGAAAGTAACAACCGAAGCCTATCATCGGTGAATCAC
>DATHUN010000338.1:0-6508 GCA_035462205.1 Anaerolineales bacterium | reverse complement strand
GTTGGATGCGACCGAGGGCGAGATGCGTGGCAGTCTGAAAGTCCAGCGGCTGGATCTGGGGAAATAATTTTCGTGCGGCTCCATCCCGGACAATCAGCCGGGCGCTCAAGCCCTCGATCAGCGGCAATACCACGCGCCAATGGATCGGGGTCACCATGTGTACCCAGTAGGCCGAAAGACGTGGAGCATAAAACGGTGTGCGAATGAGGATACGCTTGAGTCCCCGCTCTTTGGCATAGCCGAGTAGCATGTCGGCGTACGTGAGACGGGTGGAACCGCCGATCTCGATTACCTGGCCGATACTTTCCGGCGACTTGAGCGCCTCAACCAGATAGGACAGAACATCTCGAATGGCGATTGGCTGCGCCTCTGAGAAAAACCATGCCGGGCAAATCAACAGCGGTTCCCGCTCGGTCAGATAACGGATCATTTCGAACAACGCCGAGCCCGAGCCAATAATCATGCCGGCGCGGAACTCGGTCACCGGCACATGACTGTGACGGAGGAGATAGCCTGTCTCGTGGCGGGCGCGCAAATAGGGGGAGAGATCGGCGGTAGGGTCCACCAGCTCGCCAAGATAGATGATGCGCTCGATGCCGGCCGCTTCTGCGGCTTCGGCAAAATTGCGCGCCACTTCGAGATCGCGATTAGCATTGATTTGTCCACCTTGCATGCCGTGGATCAAATAGTAGGCAACCGAGACGTCCTTCATCGCTTCTGTCAGCGTGCCAGGAATAAGAGCATCACCGCTGATCACCTCCACGCGCGGCAACCACGGACGTCCCTGCAGGCGGTTCGGGTCGCGCACCAGGCAGCGGACGCGGTAACCTGCCTCGAGCAGGCGCGGCACCAGCCGCCCGCCAACATATCCGGTAGCACCCGTGACAAGAATAAGCTTGGACATAAGAAAATTTGATGGTGGCGTAGAGACGGGTCTGCTCGCCCCGTATCGAAAAACCATCCATTAAAAGTATGGAGGCGATCGGTGGTTTCGAGAAGTGCTCGAAAACCACGTGGCTACGCCACCTCCGATGTATGGTGAAAGAGATTTTATCCTACCCTCCGAATTCTATGCTATGATGAAAGGCAATATGCAGGCGGCGAATTCCTCCACGTCCACTCGCATCCCTGAGCCACTGATGACGCGGCTTCCCCTAATGTGGTTCTCGCTCGCCTTTCTGACGGGGATCGTTCTCGCCAAGCTGCTGCCTTTTTCTGAATGGGTGTGGGTTGTACTGACTCTGGCGGGTATTGCTCTTCTCATTATTTCTCAAGTTCTTGCTCCAACACTGCCCCCGAATTTTACGTTCCCCTTGCGTCCCTTCACATTTGTGTTAATCACTGCACTCTTTTTGGGGGGATTGCGTTATCAAATCTCGGTTCCACACTTCAACGCATTTCATATCGCCTTCTATAATGACCGCGACTATGACGTGCTTGTCACAGGGGTCGTTGTGGAGCCTCCTGATTACCGCGACAATTACACCAACCTGCGTGTCCAAGTCACGCAGGTCGACAACGGGGATCGCCAGTTGCCTGCCAATGGCTTGATTCTCGTACGCGTCTCCAATAACCAGGTATTCCATTATGGAGATATTGTCCGCCTGCGCGGCAAATTGAAAACACCGCCGGAGAATGAAGATTTTTCGTATCGCGATTACCTGGCAAGACAGCACATTCATTCCTATATGCCTGTCGCAGAGGTAACGATTCTTCCTGGCAAGGGAGGTAATCCCTTTTCGCGCGCCATGTATACGCTCAAAGACAAATCCCTGGAAAATATTTATCGCATATTCCCGGATCCCGAATCATCACTGATGGCGGGAATCCTGCTCGGCGTGGATACCGGTCTTACCGATCGCCTGCAGCAAGCATTCAAGAACACCGGCACGGCGCACATTATTGCGATCTCAGGTTTCAATATCAGCATCATCGCCGGGTTGTTCGTGACCTTCTTTAGCAAATTCCTCGGTCCGCGGCGCGGCTCGATTTTAGCGATTCTTGGAATTATCTTTTATACACTGCTCGTCGGCGCGGACGCGGCGGTGGTCCGTGCGGCGATCATGGGCAGCCTGGCATTATTCGCGCGACAAGTCGGCCGCCGGCAGTTTGCGTTGAACACCCTTCTGGCGGTCGCTTTCGTGATGTGTTTGTGGAATCCGTTGTATATTTGGGATGTTGGCTTTCAGCTGTCGTTTTTCGCCACACTCGGTTTGATTCTGTATGCCGAGCCATTTTCAAATTTTGCGAATAGAATCATCACCAGATACTTTCCACAGTCGACCGCGGAAAAAGTTGCCGAGCTTTTTTCGGAATTTGTCCTGCTTACCTTTGCGGCGCAACTGACCACAATCCCAATTATGGCGTACCAATTCCAGCGCATTTCACTTGTCTCGTTTATCGCCAATCCATTCATTTTGCCTCCCCAACCGGCCGTAATGATTTTGGGTGGACTGGCGATGTTACTGAGTCTGATCTGGCTGCCGCTTGGCCAGATCGCGGCCTGGGTCGCCTGGCCCTTTGTCGTGTACACCATTCGCATGGTGGAGTTGTTCGACCGCGTCCCGCACGGAACTCTCGTCCTCGGAAGTCTCTCGATCTGGTTTGTGATTCTCTTTTACGCGGTGCTCTTCGCCGTAACGTTTGCCGGTCCCAGGCTTAAGGAGCGGGCCGAATCCCTGAAAGAGCAAGTCGGCGCGATTGGCGTGGGGGCGGGTTTGCTCATCCTGGTGATTGGCTTGTTATTGGTCTGGCGCGCGGCGGCCGCCATCCCCGATAAACGCCTGCACATCACTTTCCTGGATGTTGGCTCGGCAGACGGTGTGCTGATCAAGACGCCCACCGGCAAATATGTGCTGATTAACGGCGGGGACAGCGTGACCAATCTTTCGGATGAGCTGGGACGAAGATTGCCTGCGTTCAATCGTAAACTTGATTGGCTCGTCGTCGCCGGGACAGAAGAAAATGAAGTCGCCGCGCTGCCGCGCGTGATCGAGCGTTACCCTCCCGACCAGGTCTTGTGGAGTGGCAACCGCGAGGCGTCCTTCTCGTCGCGCGTGTTGAATGAATATTTGTCCTTGCAGGATGTGCAGGTGACGAACACCGAAGCTCAACAGGTGCTGGAATTGGGCGAAGGTGCAACATTGACGGTACTGACATCCGGTCCACGTGGCGCGGTGCTACTGATCGAATGGGATAATTTCCGCGCCGTCCTGCCGATCGGGATGAGCTTTGAAGCGCTGGACGAATTGCACGAGGGTGCGGATATCGGACCGGTGAGTCTGCTCTCGCTCGCCGATTCAGGATATGCGCCTTCGAATCCGCCAGAATGGATCGCAAACTTGCATCCGGAGCTGATTTTATTGAGTGTAAGTGCAGCGGACGAAAACGGCATGCCTGACCGCGAAGTGATGGAGACGATCAAAGATTATGATGTGATTCGCACCGATCAAAACGGTTGGGTGGAAGTCACCACAGACGGCAACCAGATGTGGGTAAACGTGGAACGCGGTGAAAAGTAGTTTATTTTAATGAATCAGAGGAGGCGGTATGAGTGGTCTGACGATTAACAAGTCACAGGAGCAGGGCAAATCGCTCGTGACGGTATTGCACCTAAATGGACAACTCGATGGAAGTACGGAAAGTCAATTACTGGAGGCAGCGCGCCAAGCTCACGAAGAAGGTGCGAAACACTTATTGCTCGACTTGAGCGAGCTCACCATCCTGACCAGTGCCGGGCTGCGCGCCATCCAAAACATCCTGAGATTATTTACCCCACAAGAGGATAAAGATCTGATTCGCAGGCATGGCGAGGAGCCCTATAAATCCCCGTACTTCAAACTGGTTTGCCCCAATCCACAAATTTATTACATCCTGAATATTTCTGGCTTTTTACAAAACCTTCTCATCTACAATGATCTCAATGAAGCTGTTGGCTCTTTCGCCTAGTGTTTTAAGGAAACTAAATCTACTTGCGTCATTCTCCTTTTGTCTGGTTTCTTCCTTTTTTGCACTTAAGAAATTAGATTATCCGCTGATTGGCATCGACGATGCCAATATTTATTTTGTGTATGCCAGGAATTTTGCGAATGGGCACGGGTTTGTCTATAACGTGGGCGGGGAAAGGGTGGAAGGATTTACGTCCTTCTTATGGACATTGATCTCAGCGCTCGCCTTTAAACTCTCTACATACCCGGAGCTTACGCTGTTAATCATCAATATCCTCCTGGTCAGCCTTGGCATTGCCTGTGCTCTCCACTATCTGCAAGACGCTCTGGCGGAGGGTGGAAAAAACAGAAGAGCCACCGTATTTTGGTCAGCGCTCTATCTTATTCTAGTTTTTACGTCACCGCGCTATATTGTGTGGAATACGATCACATTAATGGAAAATGCTTTGTGGAGTACCTTATTGCTCCTCACAACGCTTTTTTCAATTCGGAGAGAATTATCCCCCCGAGCCATCAATCTCCAGTTCATTCCGCTGGCAATCCTTCTTATTGTGACAAGACCGGAGTCGATAGTATGGGTGGCCGTCTTTATCTTGATTCTTTTTCTGCGTATCAGTAGCCAAAGTAATTACTTATATGCGCTTAAGACGCTGGTTCCATCCATCCTCAGTACAACAGTAGCGCTTGGGCTGCTTACTGTTTTCAGAATTTATTACTTTGGTTATCTCTTACCGAACACATTCTATGCAAAGGTATCCCCTTCGTTTACGTACGATTTACAGCAGGGAACAATTTATCTCGGTCGCTATTTCATGACCGACCCGATCGCGGCCGTCAGCATCGTTTTGATTTTCTTCGCCTGTATACGATCGCTATTACGACCCATGCCTGCAAGACCAACCTTTTTTCTACCGTTCCTTGCTGCCACGGGTCTCCTGATCCCATTATTAACCGGCGGCGATCACTTTGGGTCGTTTCGTTTTTATCAGAACATCTATCCGATCACGATCTTGAGTTCGATTTTTACTGTTCAAAGTATTTTTTCTGAACTGAGTAGGAACCTCAGACTGGTGAGTCGATCTCCAGGCTATCGTACGGGATTGGCATCCATTGTAGCTCTCTCTTTGATCGTTGGTTTTGTTCTGTCCCAGAATCATGCCTGGTCCCGGTTTGTGTCTGAGATCGATGCGGAATTTAACGTCGCGAAATATGAGCGCGAAAACGGTTTTTTTATCGAGGACCTTTTTTCCTCTCTGCCTCAGCTGCCCAGTATTGGTGTGATTGCATCGGGTGGAATCAAGTATTCCTATAACGGTGAAATCATCGATTTGTTTGGTCTCAATAATACCGTCATGGCTCACAATCATGGAGAGCGAATTGGATACAAGAATCACGCCGCGTTCGAAGTAAAAACCTTCTTCCAGCTGGAACCGGATATCGTCTGGCCAATCCATGTGGACAACAGCTGGAGATATAGTGAGCAGGAACTTCGGGACCGATGGGAAAATACACTGGGGTTCAAGGGGTTATTTAACGACCCGCGATTTTTGGAATTATATGAATATGCCAAAGTCAGCCAGAAGTCAAACCAAAAAACTGGAATTGCGCTGGTTGCATGGTTCAAAAAGGATCTGGTCAAGCTTTTGATTTCTAAGCCGAATTTTCTTGTGGAAGAATATGAATATAATCCCTAGCAATTTTCAGGCAGAATGAATCGTGCTGTTTAATGCCCGCACAAACGTCTCGACCATTTTCTCGATATTGATCTCGTCCCTCACAATTCGATACGACTCTTCACCCATCCGTCGCAGACGCGCTGCATCGGAGAGGGCGTCTTTCATTGTGGAGAGCAGCGCCTCGAAATCATCCGGCGGGATCTGCCAGCCATTTTTCTTACGAACCAGATTGTCCTGTGTCCCATCTCCCTGCGCCACGATCACCGGCAAGCCATAACTCATCGCCTCCTGAATGGCGAGCCCGCCTGTTCCGGGCAGGACAAACAGATCTGCTTCCATGAAATAAGGTGCCAGCTCCGCGCCATGTTTGGCTCCGGCAAATTCCGCGCGGGGATAAATTTGTCTGGCAAGCTTTTCCAGGCTTTTTCGTTCGGGTCCGTCGCCGACGATCAACAGCTTTGGCTGCGAGGCAAGCTGGGCACAGGCGCGTAATAACAAATCAAGACGTTTACGAGCTTGGAGTCTGCCCACAAAGAGAAGAAAAGGTTTCGGAGTGAAGATGGAAGGTCGAGGGGGCAGCGGGAAGGGTGGCGGCGCAGAAACAGAGTTGTGTGCAACAAAAATTTTCTCGGGCGGAAATCCAAGCGCGGCATACTCGTCCGCGCCGCGCTGACTGTAGGCGATCATCGCGTCGAATTGATTGATGAACGAGGCGCGGCGCAATCGGAGAAATCCGCGCCCAGGCGGCGAACCTAATCCCCAGCCGATGACGGGCTTATGGCGTGCCTGCATCCACTTCACCGCAGAAGGTGTGGAAAGATAACGGGGATTTGCTTCCACAATTAATGCATCGGGATTCCACTGTTCAAGCCAGTCGATCAGCCC
>DATHUN010000337.1:0-4485 GCA_035462205.1 Anaerolineales bacterium | reverse complement strand
TTAGATCATCCTGTCCCATGATAGTTTCTCTTTTGCAAGTTTAGATACACTTGACCTTAGATATGTCAGATAACAGGTCTCAGCTTAACGTGATCCTGTCGAAATCACTTGGCGGATCCTTTGAAAAATTCGTATTTGCTGGTCGCGCGATAGACCAAGAAAAAATGCCATAACTGACACTACCATTCCCGTGATTGCAGCGCCAAAAATTAAACCAATCCATGAAGCCTGAAATGAATTCCGGCTTAGCAAACTCTCGAGTTCCGTAGCTAGCGAGAAAAACAGAAGGGTTATCAAAATGGGCCTCAATGCTGCCTTGAATTGTGAAATCAGGGATACCTGAAAGGAACGGCCAATCAGCAAAGGGTAGGCTACGCTTAAGATAGAACGCCCGGTAACGAGTCCCACTATCAAACCTAGAATGCCAGCTTTGAATGTGCCGACCAATAATACGGCAGTGAGGACAGAAACAATAGCAGAAAAAAGTCCGAGGAGAACCTTGTGAGTCAGATCCAGTGTTAAATCAATAATATTTGCATCATTCCGGATAAGTACGAACTGGGCAATCATTAACAAGATCAGCAAATTCTGGAGGGAACCTGCGTAACGTTCCGGCCCTACCCACAGGCGGATAAAAGATCTGTTCCAGAGCAAAATCGTGGATCCAACAATAACCGTTATTAACCAGGTCAATAACATAATTTCGCCGCGTATGCGAGCCGCTTTTTTTAAGTCCCCAGACCCGATGATTCCACCTAAGCCCGGGGAGCTACCGAATGCGACAATCGCGACAATGTTGATCAAAGTCTCTGGAGCGTATTTGGTGAGTGAGTAGACAGTGACCAACGGCGCCGATGCAAACATCCCTAGGATAATGAGGTCACTTGCAGTCATTAACTGGGTAACCAAGCGCCAAACTAAAAACCAACCACTCAAGCCAAAGAAACGGCGCACCATTTCTCTTGACGGCCGCGCAACACCAACCCAGGGAATGTAAGTGCGTAGAACCCATAAAAAAAACAAACCTGTTAATAATGTTGTAGAGAGTTCGGCGACGGCAACGCCCACCAATCCCGTGTTTAGCTGCAGAGCCAAAATGGCCGATCCGGCTCCTACGACCACGAGCACGGCTGACATCCCCATGCGTTTATAGCCCAGATTTTCACCCTCCAGAATGGATTGGGGGAGAACCGTTAAAGTAGTGGCAATCATATCCACCACGAGTAACCCGGCAGCCGCGCGCACAATCCCGTACAGTCTCGGAGGTAAATCTTTGACCCAAATTGGTGCAAACCAAACAACCACTCCGCCCAAGACGGAAAGGATAGGCAGAAAGAGAATCCAAACAATTAAGGCACTCGCCACATTCCGTCGTTTTTCTTCATAGTCGGACGAGGTTTGCAGACTTGCAATCGTGAATTTTAACGCTTGTGAAGGGCGACCACTGGCTGCCGAAATGTATCCGGTTAGATTTCCCAGAGTTCTCCAGACTCCGTAGAGTACGTCGCCTAAGCCAGACACAAGAAAGGGCGTGGCAATAAAACCAGTGATCAGTCGGACGCCGTAATCCAGCGTGGCTGCCAAAACATTCATAGACGCTTTTTTCGTTAAATTGTCGTCCGAAAACAATTTGGAAAAAAATAAGAAGGTATTGGTTGATTTGAAAGTGGACATCAAGACTCTCTTAACATTAAGCAGCTACTTGATTGTAGTGTTGTTATTCAACTTCTTGACTGGAAATTGAACTACGGCCCGATGTAGGTCTGGCGATGGGATTCGAAGGCGTCAAAGTATTCGGTCCCACGAGTGCCGGAGTCAATCGCTGCGGTGGCTCCCAACCGGACCCGATCAATCCTGCGAGTGTCGTTGTCAACACCGGTCAGATGGGCCATTTGAACACCATCAATCCACAATGTTACACCGCCATCATTCGCCCCCACGGCGGTTGAGGCGTGCCAGTCCAATTCGATCGCATGCGGCGCATCACTGATCGTAAACCAGGTTGTCGACGTGAAGCTTGTGCTATCGTTGAGCACATTGACCCGAATTTGATACTGACCGCTGAGAATGTGGAACTCTACTCGCACCACTGCCGTTCCAGCGGCATTAAAACCATTGAATATGAAGTGAGCATTGGTTCTTGCCATTACAACGGTGTTGGGGTCGAAGTAGAAGCGTACGCGGTAGCGCGGCTCGGCGGTAGGGCGCTCATCGGTAACGTAGAGAGAGGTATTATCGTTGATGACTGCCTGCATACCCCGCGTTCCTACCAGCGCCGCAGCTGTGCTAACACTGAGGTTGCCACCATCTGTGACGGAGGTCGACCAGCTCGAAAGGCTGCCTGACTCGAAGCTGTCAGCGAAAATTAAATCAGGCAGTGGCGTATTCGTGGGCGTCGAGGTGAATGTCGCGGTAGGCGTATTAGTTGCCGTCCTAGTTGGTGTAACTGTTGCTGTTGGCGTCGGTGTATTCGTCAACAGGGGCGTACTCGTAGCGGTAGATGTAAACGTCGCAGTGGGCGTAAATGTGGAGGCAGGCGTGCCTGTCGTGGCAGTTGCCGTTTGCGTTTGTGTCGACGACAAAGTGTCGTATTCTACGTGGAGCAAAGGAGCTCCTGCTGCTTCCCCATCATATGCTCTTGCCGTCCGGTGGCCCGCGCCTGTGATAATGATCACGAGGGGATTGCCGCCAGCCCATCCTGGTCGACTTACGATTTCTTGAATGATGGTGCTTAGATTCGGCGTCTGCTGATTGATACCAACTTCATTGACGGTCGTCCAACCCCCCGGTGACCATGCTACCGAGGCTGCTGTCCTCGGCCGAGACGATACATTCAGGTTGGATGCTATAAATGTGAGTGCGCTGTCGGTTGCTTGGCCTTGAACGATAAGCGAGGCAGCTTCCGTATTGACCTCATCCACCTTGAACTGCACGTAGGCGTTAACCACATGGGCCCCTTGCGGAATAGCGACGCCATTGAAACGTATCCCCACGGTCTGGTTACTGCCATCATAGACCAACTCCAGATCGGTACTGGTGAGCGAGGCATTGCCGCTAGCACTCTCTTCTGCATCATCACTACTGGATGCTACTCTACTCTCAGTAATGGTGGGTCTCCCACTGGCGGTAGGCATATTGGTAGGTGTCGGTGAAGGACCGGGTGTGACAGTATTTGTCGGTGTTGAAGTATTGGTATTTGTCGCAGTCGGCGGAGCGACAATTGAAATTTCCCAGCCTTTGCCGTCGTTCTCATCAGGGTGGCTATCATTGTCAATGCCTCGGCTGACGATATAAATGTCCTTAACCGCTGGGTTTTGACTGCTGGGAATATACGCAACATCCGAGCGGATATTCCCAGCAGCTCCCATGAAAGATAAGTCATAGGCGCGCAAAAGTGTTCCGCTCGTTGTGATTTCTCCCAAATAGCGATCTGCACTATCCGTGCTCACAATAAATAGCGTTCCGCTATCAGCGTTATAACCAATCCCTTCCAGATCGTTGAAGCCCAGGACAGCTGTATCAAAATGAGTCATAGGACCATCGTCGCCGCCGCCAAGCATACCGTTGGGACCAAGATTCATCACGGAGACTTCGGCATCAGCGCCGTCGGCGATGTACAATGTATTGTTTCCATAAGCTACATCTTCTGTATCGTATGTTGTGTTAATCGATGTCACAGAATCGTCGGAAGTACAATATGTTCCATCGGGGCCGAGGTTCACTTCAAAGACCTTGAACTGATCATCATCTGAAATAAAGAGATGAAGGTTGTTCGGGTTGACAGCAATACCTGTTGGTTCGTTCGACCAACCGGAACGATTGAGAGGAGTGGTGGTACAGGTGCTGGTCAAGGTTCCTGAAAGGGTGGATAAATACACGTTCTTGCCGGTAAAGTAATTGGACATCTCGTCTACTTCGCTGTCATCGATAATCAATCCGCCGGTTGGGGGCCAATAATCGACTCCCGATGGATCTGGACTGGAGGCACTCCACGCGGCAGGAGATGTATCGAAGGTGCGAATCAGCGTGGCCGGCAAAAGAGTCGTTCCGGAGGGGAGTGTTGCAGACTGAATGAGCGATAGTTCCACGATCTGCCCAGAACTTAGAGTTGACTGATTAGTTTGATTCGTCTGGGTGACCTGTCCACTGTCAGCCACATATAAACTCAGTTGTGATGGATCATCAGTCCTGTCTCCGCTCGGGGCCAAGACTATTGCCTGTGAGTTCTTCAAACCAAATTGAGACAGGTCACGAGTAACCGACAGTTGCCCACTCTGGGTCAGTTCATATAACTTTTGCTCTGCTGGGTTGATCACGAACAAATGACCCGAGGTCGGGTTGAATGCAATGCCTCGCAAGGTAGAGAAGCCATATGACTGCAAATCGATTTCTGAGACTCCTGCTTCGCGAAAACTACCGTCAGCTCTCGGCTTTATCTGTACGATTCGAGGGCCAACTGCATCCAGAATGAACAAGGTTCCACTT
>DATHUN010000336.1:0-10834 GCA_035462205.1 Anaerolineales bacterium | reverse complement strand
GAAGCCGCCCCAGATGCTCAATAGAATTCCACCGGTGATAATTCCAACGCCCATCACAGATTCCATCAACCCAAGTTCGATAGCTCCTTTACCAAAGTGCTTGGTGATCAGCAGCGGGAGAAGCGCCCCGGTGGGAACAAGCAGGAAGTTTAGGAAGAGCGCCATAAAAATAATAGTCGTAAATCCCGGAATCGAACGGATATAGTCGAGCCCATCGCGGACATCGCGCACAATGCTGGGTCTTGATTTATTTGCCTGCAGCTCGGCCTGACGCTGAGGCTCAGGGATGCGAACAAAGAACAACGGCAGGATTGCCAGCGCTGCAGTTCCCACGTCGATCAACAGAATGCCGTGGGTCGGTAGAAGGCTCAGGAGCAGTGCTCCCACAGGCGGAGCGACCAAGCTGTTAATGCCCTGCAATGCTTGATTGAGGCCGTTAATGCGTGTGAGCTGTTCCTTTGGAACCATCAGTGGGGTGGTGGCAGACATGGCTGGAAAATGGAATGCGCCTCCGGTGGCGCGAATCGCCATGATGCTATAAATATGCCAGAGCTGAACCTTTCCGGTGGCGAAAAGATAGGCTAATAACAGTGAGAAGACTGCGATGGTTCCATCGGCAAGGATCATGATCACGCGCCGATTCCAGCGGTCCACAAGCGCGCCGGCAAAAGGACCAATTACGATCTGCGGTAACATGCCTACCAGTGTTGCGAGGGCCAACACGGTTGCCGAGCCGCTCTTCTGGGTCAGGTACCAGATCAGCGCAAATTGCACCAGCGCAGAACCAAATAATGAGAGGGCCTGCCCGGACCAAACAGTAAAGAAGCGCCCCGCCCAGCTCCCGGTTTCCGAATGTTTTGAGTTCTCCATGATGGAGAGATCCCTTCGTTGAAAATTTTGCCTATAATAGGCGGTATTGAACCATTCGACAACCGCCTACAGTAGGATATTTCTTATGTCATCGTTTACCTTCAGCTCACGCCGTTCCCCGGTCTACGGTCGCCAGGGGATGGTTGCCACCTCGCAACCACTTGCTACCGCCGCCGGGCTCGAGATACTCGCAAAAGGAGGGAATGCGGCCGATGCCGCTGTAGCTGCCGGCGCGACGCTTAATGTGACCGAACCCACGTCGACCGGAATCGGCGGCGATATGTTCGCGCTGTATTATTCCGGGCGCACAAAGCGCGTCACCGCGCTGAATGGATCCGGACGCGCCCCGGCTGCGCTGACCCTGGAACGGCTCCAGCAAGACGGTTTCTCTACAGAACTGCCACCGTTCCACGTCCATACGGTGACCGTCCCGGGCGCCTGCGCGGGTTGGTTCGATCTCATCGAAAAGCATGGTTCACTGTCCATGGCTGACATTCTTTCCCCTGCAATTCGATTAGCAAGCCAAGGGTTTCCTGTCGCGCCACTCACTGCTCATGCTTGGCAGAGAGGCGCCCAGAACCAGTTGAAGACGGCCCCGAATGGACAGGAATTAACCATTGATGGTCGCGGGCCTCGCGCCGGAGAAATCTTCCGCAACCCGAATCTGGCGCGCACCTTTGAACTTGTTGCACGTGAAGGCCGATCCGCTTTTTATGAAGGAAAGATTGCGGAAGCAATTGTCCATGTAGTACAAGCGGCCGGTGGGGTACTGTCGCTCGAGGATCTTGCCTCGCACACCTCCACTTGGGAAGCCCCTATCTCGGTGGACTACCGCGGATACCGCGTTTATGAATGTCCGCCTAACGGACAGGGAATCACCGCCCTGATGGCGTTGAATATCCTGGAAGGTTTCGACTTAAGCACTCTTGCTGCTCTTTCCAGCGAACGCCTGCACCTCATGATCGAAGCGTTGCGCCTTGCTTTTGCGGATGCGCGCTGGTATGTCGCTGATCCAAAATTTTCGGACGTGCCGCTCCAAGAGTTGCTTTCTAAGGAATATGCAAACGAACGAGGAAAATTAATCAATCGGCAGCGCGCCACGATTGACCCAAAACGCGGCACGCCGGTTTTATCTTCGGGCACGGTGTATTTGAGTGTCGTCGATAAATTTGGGAATGCTTGTTCTTTCATCAATAGCAACTACTGGGGTTTTGGAACGGGCATTGTCCCCAAGGGATTTGGCTTCACGCTGCAAAACCGCGGACACAACTTCAGTCTTGACCCGAATCATCCAAACGCCCTCGAGCCGCGCAAACGCCCGTATCACACGATCATTCCCGCCATGGTGACGCGCGCTCCCTCTAGTGGCGCTGGACCCAAGGGAGTGCTTCGCGAAGGACAGGCCGAGGGCGAATCCCTATTTGCAAGTTACGGCGTCATGGGCGGCTTTATGCAACCACAGGGACATGTTCAGGTTCTCTCTGCACTGATCGATCATGGCCTGGATCCACAATCCGCACTTGATCTGCCACGCTTCTGCATCGATGCCGAACAATCGGGTGGGCGCGTTGCCATAGAAGAAGGAGTACCACAAGAAACCATCGCTGCCCTGCAAAAGATGGGACATCCCTTGTACGAAGTTACGGGTTATGACCGTTCCCTTTTCGGCCGGGGACAGGTGATTGTGCGAGATGAGACAACTGGTGTCCTGTGTGCAGGCAGCGATCCGCGCGCCGACGGCTGTGCAATGACACTTATTTAAACGACATCACGAAATCAATCAACTCATCCAAGGTTGTGGTCGCCAGGCACTCCACCGTATCTGCCGCGCCATAATAGATTTTGACTTCGCCATCGTCCTCAATAATCATCCCGCCTGGGAAGATCACGTTTGTGCGGAAGCCTTCCTCTGTTTCGTAGGGAACTTCTGGCGCTATCAGCGGTTCCTTGGAATACGCGATTATTTTTCTGGGATCTTTGAGGTCTTGCAGCATGACACCGGCTGTGTATCGCTTGGGCCATCTGTCCTCCCAGCCATTCTTACCGCGGCTCGGGTCGATATCTACGGCATGAAAGAGGGAGAGCCAGCCATGCTCGGTTCTGACCGGCGGATTTCCGGCGCCGAGCCGTTCATTGGCATACGGCACATCTTCGACGCACAGGAGCGGCTCTGACTTCCCCCAATAGATCAAATCCGGTGATTCGCTGATCCAGATGTCGTAGAGTCGCTGGCTGCGGCTGTCGATCGGGAAAGGCCGTTCGAGGCGGGTATAGCGGTCGTTGATTCGTTCGGGGAACAGCACATGGTCGCGGTTATCCGGCACCGCGCTGGTCAAGATCTCGATATGCTCGAAATCATCCGTGACCGCGATGGTGCCGCGGTAGCCATGCTTTGTGTACATGGCGTAGGTAATGTAGATGCGACCCTCTAGGACCGTCACGCGCGGGTCATAACTTCCCAGCACATCATCCCCGCCCTGGAACTCGATGATCGGCTTCGGATGCACGCGCCAGTTGCTAATGCCATCGTCGCTGTAGGCGACGCCAATCTGGAAACCAATTGCCTTTTGTTCCTCTTCGTTCCAGTTGTAGTCATTGCGGAAGACCATCACATACTGGCCCTGATACTTAATCACCCCGGCGTTGTAGGCAATCACGGAGGGATAAGGCACATTTTTAGATGTAAAAATTGGATTGAGGGGATGGCGTTTGATGATCGAGCTGGAATGAAGCGGACCTACTAAATCTTCCGGTTTAACTTGTTTGATTTTCTCCATGCAAGGAAATCCTACTCTCTAAAAGATTGGGAGTCGGGGCCTCGATGAGCTTAGTGCGAGCTTGATCAAATTTTGTTGGGACCGCGCTTATTTTATCAAAACTCAACATCATTCCGTTTTTTATGAGCGATGTCTAAGATTACTGTGACCGGATCCCCTGCAAGGTTAATTTCTTGAATATTTCATCCATCTGCTCGGGAGAATAGACGCGTTTATTTTCGAGCCACCACTTCAGTAGCGTGAGAAAATTCCCTGCAATGAAATTTGCCAAAATAGGAAGGGGCATATCATAGCTCTGTCCACTTTGTTCAAGACGCAGTTTAATGCGCTGGCTCAGCAATTTTTGCATATGTTTGATCAGCAGATCAATGCCCGGCGTCCAGATGAGCGCTTTATAGAGCTCATACTCCTCTCCGACGTGGCGGAACAGGCCCAGACTGGGGAAGAACAGCGTTTCCTCCTCATCCGGAGCCCGTTGGCCCAACACTTCGATGACCCGGTCCATTTCACCGACGAACAAATCATCTTTATCGCGGTAATGCGCATAAAATGTAGAACGTCCCACGTTGGCGCGTTGGATAATGTCGCTGACCGTGATCGAGTCGTAGCCCTTTTCTCGTATCAACGAGACGAGCGCTGTGCTCAACAGATGACGGGTGCGCTGACTGCGGCGATCCTTTTTATCGTTCATTGCATCCTTCTACGTTTTTGTACATTTTTCGACTTTTGTCCGTTAACGGACATTCTACCCGCTCTGATGATTGATTTCGAGAACTCAGGAATATAGAATGATGCAACCAAGGAGAAACCAATATGACACACCATTCCCATTCGCACGCGATCGAACAGCCCGCCCAAACAGAAGGTTCGTTAATTCGCTGGGCAGGGTTCTACGATTTCGTGACAAAATTTATGCTGCTAGGGCACGCCGGTATGCTGCGTCGGACGACTGTTGACCAGGCGTTGATTCAGCCTGGTGACAGCGTTCTGGATGTAGGCTGTGGCACGGGTGATGTGACGCTGTTAGCTAAGCGACGTGCCCAGACCGGCCAGGTCCATGGGATCGACCCCGCGCCGGAGATGATTGCAGTAGCACGCAAAAAAGCCATACGTAAACATCTGGATATCGATTTTCGCATCGGTGTGATCGAAGCGCTTCCCTTTCCCGATTCAAGTATGGATGTCGTCACTTCCAGCTTGATGATGCATCACCTCCCCGATGATTTGAAGAGGCGCGGTCTGAAGGAGATCTACCGGGTTCTCAAGCCAGGCGGGCGCCTCATGATCGCCGATTTCATACGCCCGACCCGTTCGCTGCCTGGTCATCTATTTATCAGCCTGACGCGACACCAGCGTCTTCGTGAGGGCGTACAAGACCTCAAGGAATTTCTGCAGGATGCCGGTTTTACCAAAATTACAGAGCTGACTGAGACGGTTTTGGTGATCGGCTTTGTGCGCTCAGTAAAATGATTATTGGTTCGGTATGGGTTCCAGCCCTAAAAGCTGGGACACGGTCACCAGCGTGTATCCCTGACCCTGCAGGTATTCGATCATCTGCGGCAGCGCTTCTGCTGTATGCCAGCCGCGTCCATTGGCGTGCATGATGATGATCGAGCCATTTTGGACAACTTGCTCAACTTCCCGATTGATACGCTTAGCATCGATATTGGGATCAGGATCACCTGTCTCAACATCCCACTGAATCGTATAGAGTCCATGCAAGGCAATCACGCTCAAGCTCAGATCATCGGATAAACCGGAAGGCAGGCGAAACAGTTTGGCTTGCCTTCCGGTAAGTTTATAGAGCATATCCTGCGTCTTGACGATCTCGCTGCTGATCGCTTCCTCGCTCATACCCGGCAAATCCGGATGGCTCCAAGAATGGTTGCCCAGCTCAAACTTGGCGTTGGATGCCAGTAAAAGTGTTTCGTTTACATGCGTTCGCATCCAATCTCCGCCCATAAAGAATGTAGCCGGAACATCATAACGGGTCAACACATCATAGATGCCTTGATCGAACCATGCAGGATATTCCGGCTTTTGACAGAGATCAAACGTCAAAGCAACAAAACGTTTATTGCGATCGCCGTGGTAAATAAAATGAACATCTGTATGCGGCAGCGTTGGAGCAATATCCGGCCGCGGGGTTTCCGTAGGAACAACTGTTTCTGTCGCTGTTGCTGAAGGAGTAATGATCGGCAATGCTGTTGCAGTAGATGTTGTGAGGAGAGCGAGTATTTCTGTAGGTAAGGGCGTATTCGACGGCTCGGACAGAAGAAAAGCCGCCTGTCTTTGCACAAACATGCAGGCGGTCATTGCCACGAGCGTGAACACAACACATAAATATGATTTTTTCATGTATCCGTACCAAGAGCCTCGCGACCTGGCAACTGATTGCTAATATTGATAAAACCCTCGTCCGCTTTTCCGGCCTAAATAGCCAGCGTCGACCATCTTTCGGAGCAGCGGGGCGGGACGATACTTATCTTCGCCGAGGTCACGTTGTAAAACTTCCATGATAAATAACACCACATCCAGTCCAATCAAATCTGCCAGCGTGAGCGGACCCATGGGGTGATTCATGCCTAGCTTCATCACGGCATCAATCGCTTCTGGCGTGCCGACTCCTTCCTGCAGGGCAAAAATCGCTTCGTTGATCATTGGGCAGAGGATACGGTTGGAAATAAAACCGGGCGAGTCGTTCGCTGACCATGCTTCCTTGCCCATCACTTTGCAGAGATCTAATGTTGTGGTGAGCGTATCTTCGCTCGTCGCCAGACCTTTGATCACTTCCACAAGCTTCATCAGTGGGACCGGATTCATAAAGTGCATGCCGATGACTTTATCCGGTCGTTTTGTTGATGAGGCGATTTTTGTAATGGAGATCGAAGATGTATTCGATGCAAGAACTACATCTTCCGGCGCGGCTGCATCCAGGTCTGGGAATATCTTGAATTTCAGCTCAGGGTTTTCGGTCGCTGCCTCGATGACGAAATCCGCCGTGGCAAGTGTGTCATAGGAAGAAACAAAGTTGATTTTATCGGCGCCTGCCTTCTGATCCGCGTTGATCGTCCCTTTTTCCAATAGCTTGGACGTGGATTTGCCGATTGCGGCTTTCGCCCTCTCCAGTGCGGCGGGCATGACGTCCATGCAGGTGACCTCGTAGCCGGAGGTTGCCGCGACCTGTGCGATGCCGTTCCCCATCGTCCCTGCGCCGATGACAAAAATATGCTTGATGGTCATATTGTTTTCCTCATGTTATTACCGCTCCTGATTCACCCGCACCCACCGCAGGCGCGGTGTTGGGGAGGTTGCGCGAAGCCTGTCGGGCTACTTGGCAATCTTCTTAATAAATACGAGATTGCTTCGGGCTACCAACCTCGCAATGACATTTGTCATCCGTGCTGGTCTCGCCAAATTTTATAGTTATTCCTGATTTGTTCAATATGACCTGGGATATGGGCCGAATAAATATTGATCCAATCCTCGAACGTATAAGGCTCCTCGTATTCCGGATGCCTTACCCAGTGATCGAAAACTTCCGCTGGTTGTTTCTTGAGCAACTCATATGTGGTCTTACGCGCCAGCCTGACGATCTCCAGCGCGTCTTCATAGCTTAGATAGTGATAATCCAGCTCACGGGTCCACTTATCCTGGTCATAGCCCATTAAGGTGCCACCCGGTTCCACGATCAGCTTGCGCGCCCGCAGCGCACCATTGGTTTCCGAATCGGCCAGATGAACGAGGACTTCATGAACGCTCCATTCCTCTGAAGCGGGCTTGAACTTCCACATCTGGCGCGGAATATCTTTGAGAGTCTCGATAAGTAAGACATAGCCTTTGCCATAAAGCTCGATCTTTGATTCACGTTGTTGTGTATCCATAATTGTAATGACTGGTCCGTAATTACAAATTACTCTATCTCCACTGCCATCGCCACCGCTTCACCGCCACCTAAGCACAGGGATGCAATGCCCTTCTTCAGACCGCGGTCTTGCAAGGCGTACAACAATGTCGTCAGTACACGCGCACCGCTTGCGCCGAGTGGATGTCCTAACGCGATCGCGCCACCGTTGACATTGACCTTGTCCCAGTCCCAGCCCTGGTCGGCAAGGGCGTAGCCATCCGCCAGTACTTGCGCGGCAAAGGCTTCATTGAGCTCGATTAAATCCACGTCGTTGAGTGTCCAGCCTATTTTTTTGAGTAGTTTAGGAATCGCATATGCAGGTGCGGCAAACAGGTATTTTGGCTCGACGGCCGCCTGGGCATATCCGACCACACGGGCTATAGGCTTGAGATTATTTTTCTCTGCATAGTCACGCGAGGCGATCACCACGGCCGCGCCGCCGTCATTCATTGGAGATGAATTTCCGGGCGTGACTTTGCCATCCGCTTTGAAGGCCGGCTTGAGCTTTGCCAGCGCCTCCAGCGACGTATCTTTGCGCGGACCTTCATCCGTATCTACGATCTTGACTTCCCCTTTTTTGCCGGGGATCTGCACGGGCACAATTTCGGATTTAAAGCGACCCGTCTCCTGCGCCTCAACCGCCTTCTGGTGCGAACGGAGGGCATATTGATCCATCGCTTCGCGCGTAACCTCGTACTCTTCACCGATAAATTCAGCCGCGTTGCCCATTCCCCAATTTTCGAATGGATCCCAGAGACCGTCGTAGAGCAGGGCGTCGGTTAGCGCCTGATTGCCAAACTTCAACTCGCCCGAGCGCCCGCTGACCAAGTACGGCACGCGGCTCATCGACTCAAATCCACCTGCGACAAACAGATCTGCATCGCCCGCCCGGACGGCTTGCGATGCGAACATCGCCGCTTTCAATCCCGAGCCACAGACCTTGTTGACCGTGCTCGCACTGACCGTCGCCGGGATACCTCCCAGAATGCCTGCCTGGCGCGCCGGAGCCTGTCCTTCGCCGGCCTGCACCACGTTTCCCATCAGCACTTCTTCGATGTCCTCGGGATTGATGCCCGCACGCTCCACCGCAGCTCTGACAGCGATCGCCCCTAATTGCGTGGCGGGCAGGCTACTGAGAGCACCTTGAAACCTTCCGATCGGCGTGCGTGCCGCAGAAAGGATCACAGCTTCGTTCACACTGCCGCTCTGCGGCGTGCTACGCTTGTTATCCTTTGCCATCGTTCCTCCTTAAGCGAAATATACGATTCCATTATAAAGCCAATACGGGAGTAGCATCAATTTCGGGGATGGAAGGATAGGATAGATTAAAATCGCAATATGCCTGATTTTGAATCTTCCCTTTATGAAATGCTTGGCGGCGAAAAGGGTTTGCGGGCCCTTGTGGATCGCTTTTACGACATAATGGATTCTTCCCCACAAGCAGAACGAATCCGCAGTTTTCATGCGAAGAGCTTAAAACGATCGCGTGAAAAACTCTTTATGTTCCTCTCCGGCTGGTCGGGTGGACCGCAGTTGTACGTGGAGAAATTCGGGCACCCGCGCCTGCGCATGCGACATTTTCCGTTTTCCATCGGAACGGTGGAACGCGACCAATGGCTGTGGTGCATGAGCAAAGCTCTGGATGAGAGCCACCTTGACCCACGCGTGCTCGAGTTCCTCAAGGTCCGCTTTGGCGAAGTGGCAGACTTCATGCGGAATCAGATGGAGGTCTGATTACTCTTCAAGATGCTTCATCGCTTCCCGCTGGCTGAGTGGTTGCAGCGGTGTGGCTTGGACAAACTTTTTCACTGCTTTAGGGTCGGTATAGGCGTATTGCCGCAGTGCCCAGCCAATGGCTTTGTTGATGAAGAATTCATCTGAGCCTAAATTTTCACAGATGATATCGGTCAATAATGGAAAGTCAGTTTCCTGTTTATAGCCAAGCTGAAACAGGATCGCCGTTCTTCGTAGCCAAATATTTTGGGACTTGCGCCACTTTTTCAGATAACGTTCACGGATTTTCGGAAAGCGCCTGAAATGGGTCCCGACGGTGTGGCTGGCAATGGCATCCACCGTATCCCACCACGATTTTGTGAGGATGAGATACTCTACGGTGTCAATAAACTCTGCTGGAAGTTGTTTCTCAAATCGACCAAGTAATCCCATGCCGACATATTGAAATTCTCGTTGCGGGAGAGACCATAGGTCGCGAAGAATCTCGTCAAGGTCTGAAAGTTCAGGCAAGCCATTCTGCTTATAAAACTCCTTTTGCAGTGCGGTATTTTGCGGGGTCTTGATCCCCAAATATTCAAACTGCTCCCGCATATATTTCTTCATCGGCGTAGCCTGCATGGGATTTGCATTTTGTTCGAACAAGGTTTTGATGGATACCACGTAGGGGTCCATGATTTTCTCCTTTTGTCTTCACCATGTCATTCTGAGCGAAGCGAAGAATCTCTTTCTCACGTGGGATGAGGAGACTCTTCAGTCGCTTCGCTCCTTAAGAGTGACATTCATGGTGTAGGCGTATCTTCCGGATCATCCGGCTGGACGAAGTTCACCAACCAATTCCCATCGCCTTGATCGCTCAGCGACGAAAATGGGGTGACGAGATGGATCCAGGTCTGCCCTGGATGGAGGGGGATGAGATTTCCTTTTGCATCCACGAAATGCATGGGACGCAAAAGTCCCGTTTTCTTTTCCCATTCGCCATTTTCGGTAGACCAAAATATTTTGAACATCTGACCATCACGAAATAGATAGGCATAATATTTTTGTCCCATCGTGAAGTCGATTTCGAGTTGGTTGTGCCGGTAGCGGTGATGCTCGGCAAAGACTACAATCACGTTTTCAAATGACATCTGGCGTTGTGTCAACCGGTCGGTAGCAGGGATGAGCGTTCCGGTGCCATCGGCGAGATCCGTCCAGCGCAGGTAGGTTTGTGAAACCGGATCATATCGCCACTCGGATTGCGTATAAGCATGATAGAAAACGTGAATTTTATTCGCCGGTGTACCGCCTTCCGGAATTTGATCGGCAAATACATTGCCTGAGTAATTGACAGGTTGTTTCGGATTCAGATTTGCTTCCGCTAGTTCTCGCAAATGGGTCACCGGCAACAACGCACTGTTGGGAGTCGTCTTATCGACGCCGTAGACGATCTGGCAGGCATCCAGCATCTCGCCAATATCCCACGCTGCCCCCGCGTAGACGAGACAACTATTGGGAAACATGTGCCCTATTTGGTTGTAGGTCAAGCGTCCTGAGCGGATGGGTCCGA
>DATHUN010000335.1:0-7621 GCA_035462205.1 Anaerolineales bacterium | reverse complement strand
GATTCTCCATCCTCGCCCTCAGCCTAGATCCGCGGCTGGGCATACCCATTTTGTTTCTGCTCATCCCGGCGCGCGCTTTAGGTCTGGCTGTATGGTCTCTTTCTGTAACAGTCATCAAGGAACAGGTGACGACGATGCGATTCGGCGCGGCGCGCGGCTTGATACGGATGCTGCCGTTTGCCGGAACAGGCATGATCATTGCAACTCTTTCCACCAGCGCCTTTCCGCTCTTAGCGGGATTCCCGGCGCGGCTGGCACTCTGGGAGAGTCTGGCACGCGAGTCGATTGTTTCTGCTCTTTGGATGGCGATCGGGATTATCGGCCTGCTCACTAGCGCCTTCCGTTCCTTGGCCGTCATCAGCATGGCTGAGGAGTACACCAGCTGGGAGCCTCGCGAAAGCCTGCCGCAACGGCTAATGCTTGGGCTGGGCGTGATCGGGCTGTTTGTGCTGGGTGTTTTCCCGCAGGGTATCCAATTCTTTTTAGCAAATCTTCCGCTGATGTTCGAGCATTTGGGGCGCTAAAGTGCAGATTCGGCAAGCGGTATAATCGACCACACGGTGCCGCTGCTTTGAATAACCTTGAAAGCGGAATCTCAACCTTCAACATATGAAGAATTTAGTTATTTAGAGAACAAGCGGTAAATGTTAACCGGAGGAAGCCATGGAATTTGAACAAATTGTCAAACGCATTGAATGGCTCGATGAAGAACACCGCAAGACCCGCGGCACCTTGACCGCCCTCGAGGAACGCATGGCTGCCATGGAGGCGAATATTGATGTTGTGGCGAAGCAGATCAAACCACTTGCCAAACAAATTGCGGATATAGCGAACACTACGACGCGTCTTGACCAATTTGACGATATCTTTGCCAAACAGCGCGAAGATATGAACAAGGCACTCGATGAAGTTGAGAAGCGTTACCAGAAACGTGAGTTGGAAATTACCAAACGGCATCATGAAGATATTGCCCCATTTCCCGGTGCAATCAATGAGCTGCGCCGTATCATCGAAAGTGAGTTTCCACCGATCAAGCGCGATATCAAAGCCCGCCTCTTGGAGGAAGCGCGACTGAATGAAGATATCAAAGCATTGAAACCACCGATCGAAGAGGCAGTGCGCATCGCGCAGGAAGCCATTCGTATTCAGCGCGTATTTGATGAGGCACGCCGGGCGGAAGCCAAACGTGTTGCCGACCTGCAGGGCGAGTTAGCCGCATTGCGCAAACGTATTGACGAGGCACGCTCCAAAGCGGACCTCAACATGGATACGGTCAAGAATATGGATACCCGCATCCGTGAAATGCATAATTCCGAATCCGAGCGTAAGATGGCTCAGATCGCATTTATCGAACAGCAGGCGATTGCGCAGATTGACCGCGACCGCTCCTATAAGGAGTGGAAAGATAAATTCGATGCGATCAAGTTACAAACCGAAGTGTTCGATACGCAAGTAGTGAGACTGGAAGAAACCCTGCGTACCGCCAAACGCGCCCAGGAAACTTATACCGAACTCAACACCAAGCTGGAGCGACGCATCAATGAGGTCACCGAGATGCAGCGTCTTGCGGAAGACCGCCTGCGGCAGGAATGGGTCACCTTCAAAGCCGACGATCAAAAGCGCTGGACGGGCTACACCCTTTCTCAGGATGAAGGCGTGAAAGACGTCCGCCGCCTGGTGCAGAAGCTGGAAGAGCGCATCAGCCCGTTTGATGAACTGATTGCGACGGTTCAAGATCAAATGCACCAGACTGCTTCTGCCACCGAACAGCAGTTGCAAGAATTGATGAATGTTGCGCATGAGTGGCTCTCGGCGTATGAGCGCATTATGGGTCACGGCAAAGCGGCGAAGAAAGTTAAAAAATAATCTCAAGCTTCCAGCGCCGTCCTCGGCGCTGGTCTCGTAAATCGCCGCCAAGACGGTGGCTGAAGCATCTAGAAATATGCGCGTTATTGGAACAGCAGGTCATGTCGATCATGGAAAGTCAACGCTCATCGCGGCGTTGACGGGTATACACCCCGACCGACTTAAAGAGGAGCAGGCGCGTGAGATGACTATCGAGCTTGGCTTCGGCTGGCTGACGCTTCCTAATGGTGAAGAAGTCGGTATCGTGGATGTACCCGGTCACCGTGACTTCATCGAGAATATGCTCTCCGGCATCGGCGGAATTGATACCGCCCTGTTAGTCATCGCCGCGGACGAAGGCGTCATGCCCCAGACGAGGGAACATCTCGCCATCTTGGATTTGTTACAAATCCCGGCAGGACTGATCGTTCTGACGAAGACCGATCTCGCTCCGGATGAAGCTTGGCTGGACCTCGTGGAGGGCGACATCCGCCTTGCTGTCACCGACACCGTTTTAGCGAACGCGCCCATTGTCCGCGTCTCTGCTAAGACCAAAAGCGGACTCGAATTGCTAGTCACTCGTCTTCAATCCCTGCTCGAGACGAAACCTCCCCGCCCCGATCTGAATCGTCCTCGCCTCCCCATCGACCGAGTTTTCTCCATGAGCGGCTTCGGTACAGTCGTCACAGGCACGCTGAGCGATGGCCATTTGTCCATCGGTGATGAGGTGGAGATCTTGCCCTCAGAGCAACGCGGCCGGGTCCGCGGTCTGCAAACGCATAAGAAAAAGGAGGAGACGGCCATACCTGGTTCGCGAACGGCCGTGAACATCTCAGGAGTAGAAACTGAATCTATACGACGCGGCGAAGTGGTTATCCATCCGCATCAATACCAGGCAACACGCCGGGTGGATGCCCACTTGCGATTACTGAAAGATGTTTCCACCGCCATCAAACACAACAGTGAGGTCAAACTTTTCGTTGGCGCCAGCGAAACGATTGCCACGTTGCGACTCCTGGGCACCCAAGAATTGGCTCCCGGCGAGAACGGCTGGATCCAATTGGAGCTGCGTGACCCGATCGTGGCGGTCCGTGGCGACCGATACATCCTGCGGCGCCCCTCTCCTGGTGAAACCCTGGGCGGCGGTGCCATTATTGATCATCAACCCAAAGGACGTCACAAACGCTTTGATGAGGAAGTGCTGAAGTCACTCGAGTCCTTATCGCAGGGTACACCCGCAGAGATTTTGCTGGAAGCGGCGATGGCGTTGAATGTCGCTCCAATCCAGGAAGTCGTGAGTCGGTCACGTCTGGAAGCTTCAACTGCTGAACACGCTTTAGAAGAATTACTAACTACCCATTCCTTGATTCCTCTCGAAGGGGGCAAACCAGAAATCACGAGTGACCTGCTGGTGACTCCCTTTCCACATTGGAATGCGCTGCGCGAAAAGACTCTACAAACCGTGGAGACTTATCACAAGAATTTGCCGCTGCGACGCGGCATGCCACGCGAGGAGTTAAAAAGCAGGCTCAAGCTCGCGACACGCCCGTTCAATGCACTGATCTCAACGCTCGTCGCGCGCGAGATATTGATCGAATCAGGGAGCGTGCTTGCCCTGCCCGGGCATGAAGTCAGGCTGGATAACGGCCAACAGCTCAAGGTCCAGGCGCTGAACTACAAGTTCGAACAGAATCCCTTTAGCCCTCCGTCGGTCAAGGAAGCCCAAGCCGCGGTAGGCGAGGACGTCCTCAACGCTCTGCTCGAAACAGACAGTTTTATCACGGTCTCGACTGATGTTATTTTTAGGAAACCAGATTACGATTTGGCTGTAACAAAGATTCAAGAGTTGCTACTCCAACGTGGAAAGATAACCCTGGCGGAAGTGCGTGATCTACTCTCTACAAGCCGTAAGTATGCACAGGCACTTCTCGAACACCTGGACTCGATCGGCGTCACTGTGCGGGACGGGGATTATCGAAAGCTAAAGAAAAGATGGCCTGGCTAAAACGGATCCTGACACCGCGTTTTGAACAGGAAGTCAAAACATAACAAGCGTACATGTTGCACGTGTGTAGACTCTGACACTCGTTCCCATTCCATTTGTAATCTATCATTGCCGTTTTACTTCTGAAAATCGGCAGCACGCAATACAATTGGCGCCGTGAGGCTGGACGAGCACCACATGCAGATCCTTTTGTGTGATAATGGGAATTGCGCCGCAGTTCCATAAAAGTATTTTTGGTCTGTTCAATAAACTCAGACCGATTTGGAAGGCACCGGCATTGGGCCGACACCTGTCAAAAGGACGAACAAACTTTAGGAGATAAACATAGGAGTATTATGTGCGGACGATTTACCTTAACCGTCAATCCTGCCGAACTGCAGGAGACATTTGTAAACTATACTTTCCCCGCCACCTTTGCCCCACGATTCAACATTGCACCTACACAACCGATCCTTGCCATACCCAACGATGACCGCAATGAAGCGACGTTTTTTGTCTGGGGATTGATCCCGATGTGGGCAAAAGACCCGAGCATCGGTAGCCGGCTCATCAACGCTCGCGCCGAAACGCTGGCGGAAAAACCGGCATTCCGCGGCAGCCTCAAATACAAGCGTTGCCTAATCCTGGCTGATGGATTTTACGAGTGGCGAACCAGTCCCGGTGGCAAGGCAAAAATCCCGTATTTCATTCACATGAATGACCGTAAGCCGTTTGCTTTTGCCGGGCTATGGGATTCCTGGAATAGCCCGGATGGCTCCCAGGTCAAAACCGCCACCATCATTACGACCGAACCCAATGACCTGATGACACTCATCCATAACCGCATGCCAGCCATTCTGCATCCGCGGGATTACGCCAAATGGCTGGACCCGTCGCCTCAGACGCCCGAAAGCTTGAAACCGTTGATCAAGCCCTATCCGGCCGAGGAGATGAACGCATACCCTGTCAGCACGATGGTCAACAAACCAGAAAACGATCTACCCGAACTGGTTGTCCCCGTCAAATAACGGGATGGAAGCCAGCCCACCTAATCTAATTGCCCGCCGTTTTCCCGCGCTTACATCTCGAGATTACGTTCTATTCATCATCGGTCAATTGATTTCCGTCGTAGGCACATGGATGCAAGCGACCGCGTTGCCCTACCTTGCCTACCGCATGACCAGTCGACCGTTGGACCTGGGACTGATCGGTTTCTCGAATACACTTCCCACCTTGCTATTTGCATTACCCGCAGGCGTTCTGGTCGAACGCTGGGACAAACGCAAAGTAGTCATTTTATTCCAGGCGATCATGTCCATTCAAGCGTTTGGCTTGGCATTTCTGACGTACAGCAGCCGGATCCAGATCTGGCATATTGTATTGCTGGCATTCTTCTATGGCTCGGCGGTCTCCGTCGAGGTGACCGCCCGCCAAGCCATGTTGATCGAGCTGACCGGCCGGGACGCCCTGCCCAGCGCCATTGCATTGCAGACCACTGCATTCAATGTCGGGCGCGTGATCGGCCCATTGATCGCGGCTTGGATCATTTCCGCTACGGGTGACGAGGGAGCGGTCTTTTTGGCAAACGCGATCAGCTTTGTTTTTGTGATTGCCGGTTTGTTCCTGGCGCAAACACGCTACAAGGTTCCGCAGGAAACAAGCGCGGTGCGAAACCTGAGGGGCGAATTCAAAGAAGGACTCGTCTACATTCGCAGCAATACGGTTGTCATGTCCGTGATCCTGATGGCGGCGCTGGTTGGTTTTTTTGGCATCCCTCTTGTGCAGCAGATCCCGGCCCTTGCACGGGATGTGCTGAAAACACTGGCAGATACAGAAACCATGGTGGCAACACGTACTAGCAATTTATATGCGGCACAGGGCGTCGGCGCGTTGATCGCGGCGTTCCTGGCCGCCACTTGGACCTCCTCCGACAAGCATAAGATGCTGTTGCTAGGACAGATTTCGTTTATTTTTCCCATTATTCTGCTGGGTTTAGCCACGAAAATCAACATGGCTCTGCTTCTCTTGGCATTCATCGGCTGGGGGACAGTTACCCAGTTGGTGATGATGAACACCCTGGTACAAACTGAAGTGCCAGACGCTCTACGCGGACGCGTCTTCAGCGTCTATTTTTGGGCTTTGCAGGGGGTCGCCCCATTCGGCAGTATTGTCATCGGCTGGATTGCGCAGACTTGGAGAGTGCCAACCGCCGCAATCGTCGCTGGGACGATTTGCCTGCTCGGTATCGGGTTGATCCGGCTAACCCTGCAGAACGCTCAAAGATCGTCGGCTTAACGTCAGATAAGCGTCGGGGACCCTGCCCAGGCGCTTATGATATGATGTTTTGCTTGGGCCACGAACCTGAGATAGTTGGTGTGTACCTCGCTGAACTTGAACCTTACGTCTAGCCCACAGATCCGTCCAGACGTTTCGACATGAATAAGAGAACCGGTAACATGGAGAACAACAAACTTCCGTCAAAAAAGAACGACGAAACGCCAGGAGTTTTTCGGCGGCTGCTGGATACATTGGTCGGTATTGGACTCGGAGAATCGTTATTACGTGCCGGGACGACCATTCTTTCGGTCAGTCTTCTGGTGGTCGTGGTCTGGTTATTGCGCATTTTTTACGCGCAGGGAGCCAAACCCGTTCAGGCATCGGCGAACGCGCTGCAAACGGTACCCACCTTGCCCGTAGAAGGAGCCGCAGTTGTTCAGCCGGTGAGCATGGAAGCGTTCTGGGGGATCCCGCGTTTGGCGCAGGTCCATACAACTATCCCGTCCCGCCCCCGGCAGGATGTGGAAAAATATACCGTTTTACAGGGCGATACGATCTTTGGTATCGCCGAAAAATTTGGGCTGAAGCCTGAAACGGTCCTGTGGGGCAATTATTATGTTTTGCTGGATGACCCGCATGCCTTACAACCCGGACAAGTCCTGAACATTTTGCCCGTCGATGGAACGTATCATGAATGGCAGCAGGGCGAGGGTTTGAATGGCATTGCCACTTATTACGGTGTAAAGCCCGAAGATATTATCAATTATCCCGCCAATCATCTTGACCCAGCAACCATCGGCGATTTCACCAATCCGAACATTGAGCCGGGGACATGGCTGGTGATCCCCGGCGGACGACGCGAGTTTATCTCGTGGAGCGCACCGCTTGGCGTGACACGTGAGAATCCTGCCTCGGCACGCGTTCTGGGACCTGGAGCGTGTGACCCGGTTAGCGGCGGAGCAATCGGCTATGGTGCTTTTATCTGGCCTTCGAATAAGCATTATCTTTCCGGCTTCGATTACACACCTGGCGCAAATCACTGGGGCATTGACATTGCTGGCAATGAAGGGGAAGCCGTATACGCTACGGATGCAGGCGTGATCGTTTACGCCGGTTGGAACAATTACGGCTATGGCAACATGATCATGGTGGACCATGGCAATAACTATCAATCGCTGTATGGCCATTTAAGCGGGATCAACGTCACCTGCGGCCAGAGCGTCGGGCAAGGCGAGCTAATCGGCGCAATCGGCACCACCGGCCATTCCAGCGGTCCGCACCTGCATTTTGAGATCCGGTCGCTGTCCTCGTTTGTGAACCCACACGATGTGCTGCCGCCACCGTAAATCATCCGGCAGGACGGGCGGCTACCCGTCTCTACTTGCCAAAGCCCAATGCCTATACTATAATCTGCGTCACCTCGGGCGCGTAGCTCAGTTGGTTAGAGCGCTACTATCACACAGTAGACGCTACTGTTTTGTAGTATTTCGGTCTTGTAGTTCAGTTGGTTAGAAC
>DATHUN010000334.1:0-2940 GCA_035462205.1 Anaerolineales bacterium | reverse complement strand
ATTCCATTTGGTGGCTTTTTACTTGTCTTGTTCAGTGCTGTATTTTATGTACAGGACATTTATCATCTTCCGCAATTCCGGCGAGCTTTCCATTATGTATTTTCCTCTCTTTTCGGATTGTTCTATCCTATTGCTGAAATCGAGGGTGGCCGGTTCAATCGTGATGATCCCGACGATGAAAGTCAGATGGAGGAACGGCACCTATTACGGGCAATCGGTGGTCCTGGCTTAGTCAAGATTCAGCCCGGTAATGCAGTCGCGTTCCGTGACTGGCAGAATACACGGGGTATTGGAGATAGCCAACTCTACTTCCTGCGCCCCTTCGAGATGATTGCGAGAGTGGTCAATCTCGAAGACCAGCATGGCCATATGGGAAATTCGGCCGCAACGACCCGTGATGGCATCCGGCTGCGCTTAAGGAATATTGACTATCGTGTCTCTATCTTGCCTCCCGAACAGGAAAAACCCAGTATTGCCGAGGGCAAGAAAAGCAATGGGAAGAGATACCTTCAACGAAATCAAAGCACACCATTCCCATACTCTCAAGCTGCGATTAATTCCATTGCCTACTCATTCTCTGTATCGGATAGAGGTCTTGATACGTGGCATGAGGTCGTAAAGCGGAATGTTGGTAGTGCTTTGAGTGGCTTTATTAGCGAACATGATCTCGATTATTTGACCGCCCCTCGCCAGGACGGACAAAACCCGCGGCGTGAATTGCGTGTCGAACTCTTCGCCCCTGCCCTGCAAGATGCTTTGCGAAAAGCAGGCGCGGAATTACATTGGATGGATATTGGACAGTTTGACATTGATGATCTGTCAGAGAACAAAGAACAGGATCCTGTAGATCAGGCACGCACAAAATTCTGGGCCGCGCGCTGGGTGAGCGACGCCCACGCAATTCGTTCTTATGGAGAAGCGAGACATTTACTGAATCAGGAACTGGCGAGGGCAGAGGCTCAGGCAGAAATGATCATGTCTATTGCTGATGCACTCCGAGATGTTTCTTTTGGAAAGGATCGCGCCGAGGCGATACGCCATATCTTTTTAGTGCGTACCGCGCAAATATTGGAAGCGCTCCGGGATGGGGATAAAAAGGGTCCGCGGTCATGATCGATATTTTCGAAGTACTGGACTGGCTCAATGCAATTGATAATCAATCTGACTTATCAAGTGCAACTTGCAGCCTGATTCAATCGGCTCGTGTCATAGGGAGGTCGGATGCGAGCGTCATGGCGATCCTGGACCGTCTACAACAGGACAGCCGAGCCTCCATAGATGCCCGCGAAAAGGCGGAGATCATGCTCAACGTCTCAGCGATCGAGCATTGGCGTGGTTGGTCCCCTGATGCTGTCCGTCACGCCAAAGAGGCAGTGAACGGCTATAAAAATGATGATCACCGTCGCGCAATTGCGCGCTGGATCCTCGGAATGGCGCTTTGGGAATCGTTTCAAAACGATCTAGCCTATCGAAATTGGCGCTCGGCAAAGAAATTAATTAATACCAGGAGAAAGTTCTTTATTCGTTTTCCTTATGAAAGGAACTGGTATGAAGAAAAGTGCAGACGAATAGAGATTGACCTGGCTGGCAAACCGGAAGAGATCCTTACCTGGTTAAACTTAGTTGAAGGCTCAGCGCTTACCTCGCCTTCACGCCAACTGGTAAACGCTGCTCAGGAATACATTCGTCAGCGCAAGTATCGGGATGTTAATGCCATCGTAGGTGACCTGCAAGAAATCAGTACCTTGAGCCGAGAACTTTATGAAAGGGCGGAAGTTTTCTTTGAGTGTGGCTTCTTCGCCTATCAAATGGGAAACCTGCGTTATGCCGTGGAATTGTTGAAAAAGGCGATGGCAGAATTTTCACCCGGTAAAGGAGGCAGTCACAAGCAAGTGGTTGCCCGGTGTATGCTTGGCGCAATGGAATGGATGGATGAATCCAGGCACAATCAAGCACTGACGGATTGGAGACGATGTATCGAGGATCTTGATACACTGCGATTGCAGGCAGATAAGGATAATCGGCAATCGAGAAAAAAATGGTATGCGGACCATCGTGACATTCTTCAAGCTGCCTTGGCCGAACGATTACCCCACACTCAGCCACCTCGAGAACGACCCAACGCGGCTCCTGCTCGATCTCCGAAGCCCACTACGCATCAACCCATCGGGTCTGAGGCACAAGAAACCTCAGTAGCAGAGAAGAAGTCACAGGTAAACGGCGCCCCAGAGGAGGAGCCGGATACAAAAGAAGGTTTCCAAGAGTCGCCGGTTCACCTGCCGACTGCTCAGCAGCATGTCTCTGAACGCTATCAGGATTTAGTGGTAATGATTGGCGGAGACCGTCCTGTTGCAGATCGCTTGATTGAATATGAGCGTAAGAGGTTCCCCCATGAGAGTCTGGATAAACTTATTGAGCGCGCAATTCAAAGATTATTGGATGACCGGCGATAACGCAATTTGCGCAAATTGTTGCGTTAGCTTCTGTAAGCTCGTTACCGAGACTCCTCAGTATCCGCGCTTGGCATGATGTCTGCAAGCTGCTCGGTTTCTTGCGAGAGATTTGCTCGAGCTGGTCCTGAGTTTTGTGTTGACGATGCTAAGTTTGTTTGATAGGGCACCAAATAGAAAACAGTTTCTGGTGGATTTCTGCCCGGTACATCTTCTAGGCAGTACGTCACTAGCGTCTCTCGATCCATCATCACCAGTGGCGTCGTTGGGTTCTGTCCCATCAACCTGCGCGCCAGATTCATCTTCATTTCTCCGAAGAGGTTTCGGACCGCCCGTCCATTGCCAAAGTGCATTTCGCTACGGCGAAGGCTGTCAAGATGATTGCTTGCTTTCTTCAGAACGGTCTCGTCCAAGATATAGCCTTCTCGTTCAGCAAGGCTGGAAAGCATACCGCCTAATTCTTCCACTAAGTAATCGGGGAATATAATCT
>DATHUN010000333.1:0-7610 GCA_035462205.1 Anaerolineales bacterium | reverse complement strand
GGTGGATGCGCACAAGGCGCGGATGGCCGCCTCTTTCACGAATACCCTCCATTAGCGCAGCCAGTACTTTATACAAGGGTACACCGCCGGTTGTCTTATGCAGACGTATGCCGAAACCCGGGCTGATACCAATCACTACTTCACGGGAATCATCTCCTAGCTGCGCCTCCCCTTTCGCTTGGATCCGCCAGCGCCGGGATTCCTGATCACCAGTTACTCCTTCGCCCGCGAGGACATCGCTCTTGGAGACTTCGCGACGCATGCGGCTAATCTCCTGCCGGCGCGCGTCCGTCATGACATAGCCCGTGCCGGGTCCCTGATAGCGATTGGGATCGTTGACCGCACTGACCACGCGTCCATCGCGAATGATGGCGGACGTCTGCAGGTAGTCGCCCGTGACACGCTGACGCGCCATCGCCAAGAGTCTGCTGGCCTCCGTGGTAAAGCCTCGCGCCGCCAGCGCCTTGACCACATCTACAAAAGTGGTATCTCGTTCGAGCAGATCCGCGTTCATGCTGGCGACTTCGCCCGGCATGAAACTCATCGTTTCATCCGACCCATGGGCGTACAAGACACTTTTTTTCTGCGCTTCGCTGACGCGGTTCGGAGTCAATGTTTCCAACACTGCGGAGATTGCCTCGATGGCGCGGGCGCGGGCTGCCAGCAATTGGTCTTCGGGCACGTGCTGGAGTCCGCCCTCCACTTGAAACTCGCGCTGCAAAGCCAGAAAATCCTCCAGCTCTTCCGCGTTGAAAAGCGAGGCGTTGAACGAGTTATCATATTTAGGAATCGAACCGAAGCCGGAGCAGATAAAATCGGTGCCAGACATGAGGTAAGGCATGATCTTGGCGCCAACCCGTATCTCAGACTCTGAGTGGCGTGTATCATTCCCCGAGGCGCATTCGAGATCGAGTAGCGCCGCCAGAACGTTTTCGGCAAGCAGCTCCCAACCACCACCAGGAACCGAAGAGGTAAGGGGCGCACCGTCGATGCCGCCGTTCTGCGTCCCCTGTACACCCATGGCGCGTTGGAGGCAGACGCAGCGCGCCTCCAGATACAGCATGGACTTGCCTTCATGAAATCCCATTAATAGTTCAGCACTTGACCCCGAGGTGCAACGCGCCTTCAAGCCCCGCGCTGCATAGACCGCTGCCAGGAATGCTTTGGACCAGGGAGTGTCGTCGCCATCGAGAAATGACGCCTCTGTGCCATAGACCGACATGGTCTCGGTATAGGACGTGAACCCGGCGAGAGCGATGCGCAATTCCTCAGCCTCTTCCAACGAGCACTGAATCAGCACCCCCTCACGCGCCACGGCCGCGCCCACCGCGCAGGCGATGGCATTCGTCCTTCCATTGCGTGCGACCCGTACGGTGGTCTCAATCTCATCAAATCCATACAGGGCAGCAGTCGCCGCGTCCGCAGCCATTTGCACGGGGTCATCCTTGGCATTGGTGACGTGCGCCTGATTGCTAGGTTGGCGGCGGCAGCGCAGCTTGCTGTTCGCGAACGCCAGTTCAAGCGTGTTGAGATGCCCCAGCACCTCGGCCAACTTTGCCGGCGTCATTCCCGCCGACAGTTTCACCAGCCTTTCGCGCGGCACATGGACATCGATCATCATCCGTGCAAACTCACGGCTATCCACCGCCATCGCCACCTCCGCGATGGTCAGGTCAAAATAGTGGCGCGCAATGAATTCATCGATCATATCGAATTCAGAAGCCGGGACACCATCCAGCTCGATGATGCGTCCATTCTCGATTACCAATGACGGTTTGGGATCATTCGGGCTCGCGGCGGCACAAAAACCATTCTTCGGATCTTCTACGGCGAAGCGATCGAGGCTGAGATGCCGCTCATCCCACAGATCATAACGTGCCCAATGGTTTTGTGAAGGATCCATGTTATCACCTCAGCAATCAAGTAAAGCGATATTCGCTGTGCGGCGGTCCAATCCCTGACAGGACGAAAACCGATTCGTAAAAGTTGGCAACTTATTGCCCGCTGAAGTGCCGGTAATGTGCCTCGCCTGGCACGCCAAGTTGGGAAATTACGCCGTCGCGTTTGTAACGCGCCTTGCAACGCTCCAACGCGCCTTGGTCAATCGTGACGCCCAAGCCCGGTGCATCAGGAATGGCAACCGTATTGGCATGAGTTTGGATGAGCTCGCTGACCACATCATCTGCATACCAGCGGAAAAGCGATTGTCCCGCTTGAGAAAGGTACGGGATGGCAGCAGCCAGTTGCATGTACGCCGCCGTGCCTACCGCAGTCTCGCCGCTGTAAAACCAGAAGCCGATTCCCATCAATTCGCAGGCTGAGATAAACTTCATGGTCTCACGCAAACCGCCGAGCGTCATGACGTTCAACACAAATGTATCTGGCACCCCTAGCTCCACGGCTAGGCGCAAATCGGGCAGATGGCTGGAGAATGGGATGGTGCTATGTTGGCGCAGTTTCGCCATATCGTGAAATGTAAGGGTCGGATCTTCAATATTGGCGATATCAAACGGCTCAAGGCGGGCGAGAGCTTTGCGAGCCGTGTTGAGCGGCCAGGAATTGTTCGCATCCAGGCGCAGGGTGGCATCCGATCCAATAGCAGCGCGCACTTCCTTCACCATCGCGATTTCGGTATCCAGATCCAGCACGCCGACCTTGCCTTCAAATATCAGCGAGCCGTGCTGCTCGCGCATCCGCGCGCAGTAACGAGCCACCTCCAGCGGCGTGGACTCGCCTGCCTCGGTCGCGCTTGGCAGACGCAGTGCAAAATACTCGGAGAACCGAATCTCGCCCCGTACGGGTCCGCCCAGCAGGGAATAAATGGGTTGGTTAAGTGCCTTGCCTTTAATATCCCATAATGCCAATTCCAAGCCGCCGAATGCTTTGACCAATCCACTATCGTGTGTATTCAGCAAAGTGCGGATTTCCGGGACACAACGGCGGCAACAGTCGTCAATGTTGGATGGGTCCACTCCAATGAGCCGTGGTGCAAACTCGTGAGCGACCATATCCGCCTGTTCAACGGTCGCGACCTCGCCCCATCCGACGATTCCCTCGTCAGTACGGACCTCGACAATGCCCTTCGTCGCCCCCAGATACACCCCCGATGCCCAGCGATAACCGGTGACGAGCGGAAGGTTTACCTTATGAACCAGGATGTCGGTTATTTGCATGGCAGGACAACGCGGCTCTGAGCGTTAAAGAGGTTTCATCTTCATCGAGGAAGGGACGGGAATATCAAGCAGATTTAACACTGTCGGCGCGATGTGTAGATGGGAGACCGTTTCGCCTGTATCCCCTTTGCCTTTGCCATCGGGCGGGATGAAGTACAGCGGCACTTCACGCTGTTCGGGCGTGTTCCCACCATGATGTCCATCACTGTTAATCCCATGATCGCCGGTAATCAAAATGGTGTAGCCGCGTTCCTTCCATTCCACACTAAGTGGACCAAACAATACATCCTGCTTAATTGCCTGCCTGCGATATTGGCTGGAATCTGAGCCATAGGTTTCGCCCGTGTAATCCATCATGACCGGATGGAGTAGTAAATAATCAGGCGAAAACTTTCTTATCAGGTGCGCCGCCGAGGCAAAGGATTCCTCGTCCGGATAATCGTCCGTTCTATGAAAACGCCCATGTTGAACCAATAGCTCATCGTCGTCCACTTCCTTATCGTCGATCGGGTTGAACGGTGCGCGATTATAGAGTTCGGAGACCCAATAATAAGCCACGGCAGCCGTGACCTTGCCCGCATCCACTGCACATTGAAAGATGTTTGGCACCAAGGAGCGCCGCACAACGGTATTGGCGACAATGCCGTGTTCACTCGATGGCATCCCGGTGTGGATAGTCTCATACATGGGGCGTGACATGCTGGGCAGCTCACCGATGATTTTATACAGCGTTGCCTGCTTTGTTTCCACCAGGTGACCCAGATATCCCATATGGGACCTGGAGACATCATAGCGCAAGGCATCAGACATGATCAGAATTACTTTGTTCATAGTGGTTATTTAGCATCCTAAAACTTGAATCTGTTTCGACCAATTCTTGAAGTATGACTTGATTGTTCAGCCGGTAGGGGAGACCGGACGCATGCGATTGAGGATCTCGAGCATCAACGCCACATCATCGCCCATCAGTGCATCGGCACCGATATTGATGCTGAAGATCATGCTGTCTTCATCCGTTGTGGACCATGACCAAACGGCGATCTCATTCTCATGCAACAGGCGGACAACATCCTCGGTCAAAACCGTATACTGGTGCTGAATGACCGGCGCGGAAAACAACTTCGCCTGGCGGACGGCCTCGGGCGGGTCGGCCGGCGCGTCATCCGGCAAGCGCTCCGGAGCAAGCATGAGATCCGGGCATTTTGACCTGGCTAATTGCAGCGCCTCATAATGGTACGAACTCATGAAGGCTTTATCCAACATATTATGTTTCTCAAACAAATCCACCAGCCCGAGGGCAATGCGATTGGATTCATCCGCATCGCCGCCTTTCACTTCGAAGCACGACCAAACCCCGGAATCCTTGTAGAGCAATAAAGTATCTTCTGTAAGAGGGACTTTGAGTCCGGTAAATTCTGCCTTGAACTTGCCACCCGCGTCGAGCTGCTGTATTTCCTCCCAGGTTGCTGCGCTGACACGCCCAGTTCCACTGGTGGTTCGGTCCAGTGTTGCATCGTGGATCATGACCAACTTTCCATCTCGAGTGATATTTACGTCGCACTCGATCATTTCCACGCCCAGATCAATTGCTTTGCGATAGGCTTCCATCGTATTCTCGGGGTAGGCAATCGAGTGCCCGCGGTGGGCAACAGATAGGGGACGATGCTCCCGAAGCCAGGGATTAGTGGACATAATAGCGTGTATTTCCTTTCAGAGGAGAATTAGGATGTGACCGCTCCCTTGAGCGAGAGCTGGTCGGCAAAGTGACAGGCGGCAAAATGGCCCGGACGGTATTCTTTCAATTCGGGCATATCTTGTTTACAGATGTCTTGCACGTACGGACAACGCGGGTGGAATGGACAACCCGTCGGCGGGTTGGCTGGGCTGGGGATTTCACCTTTGAGCATAATCGGCTTCATGACATCATCCGGGTCGAGTGCGGGGATGGCGGACATCAGCGCTTCGGTGTACGGGTGCAGCGGCTGGTAAAAGAGAGACGCGGTCGGTGCGACTTCGACCAACCGACCGAGATACATCACCGCCACCCGGTCGCTGACATGCTCGACCACACTCAGGTCATGAGCGACGAACAAGTACGTGAGACCAAATTCCTTTTGCAGGTCCATGAGCAGGTTGAGGATTTGTGCCTGAATCGACACGTCCAGCGCCGAGACCGGCTCATCACAGACCACGAACTGGGGTTGCACGGCTAAGGCGCGGGCGATGCCGATGCGCTGGCGCTGGCCACCGCTGAAGGCATGCGGATAGCGCCGCAAGTGTTCCAGACTTAACTGGCATCGACGGGCGATTTCACGTACACGGTCATCCACCTCATCGCCGTGTGCGACACCACCCGCCACTAACGGTTCGGCGATGATGTCGCGCACTGTCATACGCGGGTTGAGTGAGGAATAAGGATCCTGAAAGATCATTTGCGCGTGGCGCCGAAAGGCGCGCAACTCTTTCGGACTTAGCTTGGCAAGATCCGTGGCTGGACCACTTTGGAGATGAAAGATGATTTCCCCTTCGGTGGGATCGAATGCCCGCAGGATTGTCCGGCCTGCAGTTGTCTTGCCAGAGCCGCTCTCGCCGACCAGTCCCAACGTTTCGCCCTGGAGAATATGCAGGTTGACGCCATCCACCGCTTTCACCGTACCTGCGCTCCGGCCGAGGAAGCCCTGCTTGAGCGGGAAATATTTTTTAAGGTTTTTCACCTCGAGCAAAACTCGACGTTGTTCAGGCATTCGTTCTCTCCGGTTCATACAAGAGGCAACGGGCAGTATGTTGATTCTCGAACTCGGTGACAGCCGGCATGATCACCTCGCAGCGCCCGGGCATCATGCGACTGCAGCGCGGATGGAATGGGCAGCCACTCGGTCGTTGAAAGGGACTGGGAATGGAGCCTTCGATCGCCACCAGGCGTTGTCCGGCGGTCTTGCCCAAACGTGGTACCGCCCGTAGCAGATCCACGGTGTAAGGATGCTTGGGATTGCGGAGGATCTCTCGCACGGGTCCATATTCCACCACCTGTCCCAGGTACATGATGGCGCCCGTTTCGTCAATCTGGGCGATGACTCACAGATTGTGAGTGATGAACATCACCGCCATGCCGATTCTTTTTTGCAATCCGCGCATCAGGTCCAGAATTTGCGCTTGGATGGTTACATCGAGGGCGGTCGTCGGCTCATCGGCAATCAAGAGAGACGGATTGCACGACAATGCCATGGCGATCATCGCCCGTTGGCGCATCCCGCCTGAAAATTGATGAGGGTAGTTATCCACGCGTTGCTCGGCACCGGAGATACCGACGAGGCGTAATAGTTCAATCGTCTGCTGGCGGGCCTGTGCTTCCGTCACCGGCTGATGCAACAGGATGGCTTCCATAATTTGGCTACCGATCGTGTGAACGGGCGAGAAGGAGCTCATCGGCTCCTGGAAGATCATGGCAATGTCCTTACCGCGAATCTCACGGATCTCTCGTCCCGTCGCGTTGATCTTGGCAATATCCACGACGCCGTTTCCGTTCGATGCACCGGGAGTGTGAAAAAGAATTTCACCCGAGTCGATTCTGCCAGGGGCCGGAATGATGCGCAGCACTGACTGGGCTGTGACGGTCTTTCCGCAACCACTCTCCCCCACCACGCCCAAGACCTCGCCACGCCGCACAGTCAGATTCACACCTTCCACGGCGCGAACCACGCCTTCATCGAGCGGGAAAGATATCTTTAGATCTTTGATTTCCAAAAGAACGTCGTTGTCCATAAGTTATCAATACTCAACGTGAATAGGGATCGGCGGCGTCACGCATGCCATCGCCGACGAAACTGAATGCCATGACCGCCAGGATGACAAAGGCGACCGTCGTGAACAGCCAAGTATACAAGGCAATCGATTGGATGTTTTGCGCGTCCTGGAGCAGCACGCCCCATGAGATCACCGGCGCTCGCAATCCCAAGCCGATAAAGGACAGTGATGTCTCAGCGAGGATCATATAGGGAAAAGAGATCGACAGGTCTACGATGATATAGCTCAGGAAGGACGGCAGCAGGTGGCGGGCAATGATCCGGGAATTGCTGCTGCCGGCGATACGCGCCGCCACCACGAAATCCTCTTCGCGCAGTGACAACAATTTGCCGCGTACACGCCGCGCCAAGTGCGTCCAGCCCAGCAAGCCGAGCAGGATAGTGATGGTGAAATAGACCCGCTGTGGAGACCAGTCCCGAGGCAGGGCTGCTGCAAGAGCCATCCACAATGGCAGGGTTGGGATCGAGCGGATGAATTCAATAAAGCGCTGGATGGCATCATCCACCGCGCCGCCGAAGAAACCGGAGACACCGCCGATGATCAAACCCAGGAAGAACGAGATGAACAAGCCGACCACCCCGATCGTAAGCGAAGTACGGGTGGCATGCAACAATCGCGATAAGAGATCGCGAC
>DATHUN010000332.1:0-2400 GCA_035462205.1 Anaerolineales bacterium | reverse complement strand
ATTGTGGAGCATGATTCCCAGTTTTGAAGCCGGATTATCAGAGGAAAAATTCCTACAATTATCCACTGGTCAATTGATACACTTAATTGCCAATCCTGACAGCGAAGGACCTAAGCTGTTGGTATTCAATGACTCGTTTTACTATGGCCTAGAACATTTTTTGAAACCGCACTTCCGAGAGATCGTCACGGTTCAGTTGAGTTCATCGAAAGAGATATGGTCGCTGGATTGGATTAATCATACTTCGCCGAATATCGTCATCATTGAGCTTGTGGAGCGCAACCTGGAGGACGGACTTTTAACCCTATTGGCGAGCGCATCCTCACGATAAATATCGTTTGATACTGCTCGTAGATATCAACAAAATTAAGCCTAAATTAGAAAAAATCACTTTTTAACAAAAACCTATTGACTCGCCCTTTTTTTTGCGCGAGAATGAAGATCTCTCCGATAAAAAGCAAACCTGCGGAAACGCAGCGACGCAAAGTCATGGGTCTACGGTTTTAGCAAGTTTGAAACTATGACTGCCAGACTACCGATAATAGCAAAGCCGTACAAAAGCGGCGGCGCAAAGCCAGGCATCCGAAAACTAACTGATAAGCAAGTAATGTTGGTCAGGATCGGCCGGCTAACCGAAACGCAAACACTGGGAAACCAGTGGGCGCAAAGTTATGGGTCTAAAGTCGGACGACTAAGATTGCCAGACTGCCGAAGAGCACATTTCTGGGATGACCTTTATTGGTCATCCCAGAATAGTTTTAACGAGCCAGTACGGGTGGAAAGGGTCCTATGGCGGGAAGGAATCACGAAATAATTTTCGCTCATCCGTTCGACAAACTGGGAGCAAACCTTTATAATCCTTCTCATGTCCAATACCAAAAATCGTCCCCTTGACCCCGAGTCCAAGCCGGATGACCGCGTGGATAACGCGCTGCGCCCGCAGAAGCTGACGGATTTGATTGGTCAAGACCAGGTCAAGGAGAATTTGTCCATTTTGATTTCTGCGGCAAGAAAGCGCGGCGAAGCATTAGATCACGTTTTATTTTACGGGCCGCCCGGTTTGGGGAAAACAACTCTCGCCCATGTTGTCGCCAACGAGATGGGAGTCAACGTCAAAGTGACGGCGGGTCCGGCCATTGAGCGCGCCGGTGACCTGGCTGCGATCCTCACCAATCTCCGTGCGGGCGATGTGCTGTTCATTGACGAGGTCCACCGCCTCGGACGCGCGGTTGAAGAGGTACTTTATCCCGCGATGGAAGATTTTGCCCTGGATATCGTTATTGGCAAGGGACCTTCCGCACGCTCTATCCGTCTCAAGCTGCCGCGTTTTACGGTTGTCGGCGCGACGACGCGTCTGGCGCTGGTCACCGCACCGTTACGCGCACGTTTCGGCGCGGTCTATCGTTTGGATTACTATGACCTGAAGGCGATGCAGGCGATTGTCTTGCGTGCCGCAGCCCTGCTCAAAGTGGAAGTGGATGAAGGCGGTGTAAAGGAAATCGGTCGCCGCGCCCGTGGGACGCCGCGCGTGGCATTACGTCTGCTGCGGAGAGTACGCGATTATGCCCAGGTGCGCGCCGATGGCAAGATCAATCAGGAGATCGCTAAAGAAGCACTCGACCTACTGCAAGTGGATCCTCTTGGGCTCGATGAAGTGGATCGCCGGGTCCTGCGCACGATCATCGAAAAATATGGCGGCGGACCCGTCGGCTTGAACACGATTGCCGCCTCCATCAGCGAAGAGCAGGACACGATCATGGATGTGGTCGAGCCGTACCTCCTGCAGCTTGGTTTCCTGGATCGCACACCGCAGGGACGCATCGCCACCAAGGCTGCGTATGAGCACCTCAAGATGCCCTTCACGGAAGAGAGACAACAGCGACTGCTCTAATTTAACAAGGAGTCGACATGGTCATCACAATCCTGGAAGCGCATGTAGATGCAGACCGATGGTCCGGATTTGAGCAAGATTTCAAACGGCGAACGAATGAGCTTCCTCCGCAAATGGTGCAGACGTTCCTATTGCAGGATACTGTGGACCAAACTCTTTGGCGTATCGTCTCCGTCTGGAAGAGCCGTGATGCATTGAATGAGATGCGCAGCTCCGGCGAAACCCCAACGGGCGTTCTCATGTTTCGAAGCGCTGGGACGGAGCCACAGCTGTCTATTTTCAACGTCCCCGCTTCTGCGCCTTAAAAATTATACGTCGCTCTTTCGAAGAAAACACCATACTTGCCTATGGTGCACATTTGCCCCGGGTGCAAGTGCCGGGGAGTGCCACTTCGGCAAGTGTCGCTCCTCACACCGTACCTGTGACGTACCGCAGGTACGGTCTGTCGCCTCGGGAGAAAGACAAATATAACGGATAGCATATGGAAAATTTAGCTCGTTTATTGGTAA
>DATHUN010000331.1:0-7809 GCA_035462205.1 Anaerolineales bacterium | reverse complement strand
CAGAGTGATCTACGTTGATCAACATCACCCAGCCATCTTCATTCGCCAGCGCGGCGATGGGAGCAAGCGGTTCGTACAGAGTTTGTGATCCGAGGATCAGATCGGTGCCGATGCCAGCAAAGGAAAGGATGGGGTGGGACGTGCGGGTGGCCTCAGGGCGATTACGCAGAGTTTCCGGCAAAATGCCCATCATGGGGTCGGCCGGCATTGTGATCGTGAAAGGCTGTGCCATTTTGTTCAGATCGCCATCGATGCCGTAGCTGATGCCATTATTGGGAGGTCCCACTTCCGGGGTGATCATGGTCTTATAGGTAAATGTGGGCATCATGAGGCCCCTGACCGAATCCAGAAGCGCCTGCAAAACAGTATCCGCCCCATTTTGAATATAGCCAAATGGACTCAACGAGGCATGTACAATCACAGGCTTGCTCGCCAGTCCCAGTTCCTGCAAAGCGGATTTCAATTCCTCATACGTCAGCATATCGTTTCCATCCATAAATTTGGCATTACTTGCCCTTCCATTCCGGCCTGCGTTTTTCAATGAACGCCTTCATCCCTTCCTTTTGATCTTCACTGGCAAATAAATTGTAGAATGCCTGCTTTTCTTCGGTGAGACCCTCCGCGAGGAACCGCTCGTAGGATTGGTTGATCATCCTCTTGGCGGCGCGGATCGCGAGAGGGGCACGTGAGGCGATCTCGTCCGCCAGCTTGATCGCTTCGTTCAAATATTCTGTCACCGGCACGACGCGATTCACCAATCCAAATTGGTAGGCTTCCTGAGCCGATAGTGTCCGGTTGTTGAGAATCATCTCCATGGCAAGCGCTTTGCCCACGGCGCGCGTCAGACGCTGCGTGCCACCCGCGCCGGGGATGACTCCGATCGTGATCTCCGGTTGTCCAAACTTCGCCGATTCGGAGGCCACGATCATGTCACATGACAGTGCTACTTCGCAGCCGGCACCCAACGCCCAGCCAGAAACAGCGGCAATGACCGGCTTCTGGATCGTGCGAATCCTGCCAAACACCGCCACGTGATCGCGGTCCATCATATCTGCGATGGATTTATTGACCATCTCTTTGATATCTGCGCCCGCGGCAAACGCCTTTTCACTGCCAGAGATCACCATCGCACCGATGTTCTCGTCGGCGTCGAAAGCTTGGAGCGCATCCATCACTTCCCGCATTAATTGATTATTGAGCGCGTTCAGTGCCTGCGGCCGATTGAGGGTGATCATTCCTACTCGGTTGCGAGTCTCGGTGAGAATTGTTTCATAAGTCATGGACGTCCATTCTCCAATACGAGCACCAAATGTGTTGTCGTGATTACGTCGTTGGTGGTTCGATAATAATCGGGTATCGCCTTCTCTACAAGGCGGATAAGAGTTCGGCGAAAAAATTATGGATGGGGTCTTTCATCATACAACGGACATACGTAAATTATGCTACTATTGCGGCATCACTGATTCAGGAGAGATTGATGAATATTCTGTTGACGGTCCATTCCTGGCTGCGCTGGTTGATTTTGCTTGTCGCAGTCGTGGCTGTGATTAAGTTCCTTATTGGATGGTTAAGCAAAAGTGTCTTCCAAGGCATGGACCGTGGACTGATGGCAGGCTTCAGCGGGTTAATGGATCTACAAGCCACACTGGGTATTATCCTGTTGTTGTGGAGTGGCTTTTCCGGGGCGGGTTTTCCCTTGTACCGCCTCGCGCATGGATTGATCATGATTGTTGCCGCAGGCATTGCTCATATGTCGGCACGCTGGAGGAATAGCGACGATAACACGCGCTTTCTTAACTACCTGTTCTTAATTTTTGGCTCCCTCATTTTGGTTTTGATCGGCATTTCTATTCTACCTGGGGGATTGGGTCGCTAATGACCATGGCCGAACAGTCAGGCGAAAAACTGGATTTCAAGCGCGTCCTGCCGATCGTTGTCATCGTGCTGGTCGACTTGATCGGGTTGTCCATCATTATTCCCATCCTGCCGTATTTTGCGGCGCGTTTCAGTGCCACTCCGATTGTGATCGGAATTCTTCAAGCAACCTATCCGATGATGCAATTCATCGGCGCGCCGGTCCTCGGGCGCCTCTCCGATCGATTTGGACGTAAACCGATTCTGATTGCCAGCCAGCTGGGGACCCTGGCTGGCTTTATTCTCTTGGGATTTGCAAACACACTAACATTGCTCTTCATCTCGCGCATTGTGGATGGACTCTCCGGCGCGAACATGTCCACGGCGCAGGCTGCGATGGCCGATAGCACATCCGCGCGAAATCGTACACAGGGACTGGGCCTGCTCGGCGCGGCATTTGGCGTTGGCTTTGTGCTTGGGCCGATGATCGCCTATGCGGTGCTGGCGCTCTCGCATGATAATTATCAAGCGGTTGCCTTCGCGGCGGCATTTTTCTCATTAGCATCCATCGTGCTGACGACGTTCTGGCTCCGCGAAACGCATCAGAATGAATCTCCATCGATTGCGTCGCTAAAATCACCGTTCACCTTTCGAGCGATGCTGGACGCGCTGCGCCATCCGGTAGTTGGTTTTCTTCTCCTGATCATGTTCTTCTACCAGGTTGCATTTGGGGGATACGAACAGCTCTTTGCCCTTTTCACCCTCTCCCGGCTGGGAATGAGTGCCACGGATACGGCAGGGCTGTTCGCGCTGGCGGGTGTGTTCATCATCATCGTGCAGGGAGGCTTGATCGGGCGTTGGTCCCGGCAAAAGGGGGAGCGCTGGCTGGTCATTCTAGGAGTCTCTACCCTGGCGATAGGTCTGATTGGGACTTCGCTGACGCCGCGCGTTCCCGTTCCCTGGTATAACCGCGATAAAGTATTGCAAGGTTTAGCGGGGCAAAATAATGCGACGGCCATCCAGGACATCAAAGTTACACCGCCTGCGGAGACCGGTAAAAGCTGGTTTGGGATTGGATGGCTGCTGGTCGCGAGCTTCCCCGCTGCTCTCGGAGGAGGGCTACTGCATCCGGCCATCAATAGTCTCATCACGAAATCTACCAATAAAAATGAAGTGGGTGAAATGCTTGGCATTTCTTCCGGGATGTATAGTGCGGCGAATGCCGTGGCACCACTTTTTTATGGTTCGCTCTTTCAGTGGCTGGGCGCGCCCGTGCCGTTCTTTGTGGGTGGTTTGATTCTTTTAATTTTGTGGCTGGTGGCACCAAGATATATTACGCAATCCAACTTCGCGAAGGCTTAAAGGAGCATCTATGTTACTGGTTGCAAATCTTCTTGTTCTGATTGTGGCACTGCTTCATATTGGTTTTCTGACGCTCGAGATGTTTTTCTGGAATCACCCGATTGGGCGCAAACGATTCGGGCTGACGCCGGAATTTGCGAAAGAATCGGCAACCCTGGCTGCCAATCAGGGTCTGTATAACGGTTTTCTGGCGGCAGGTTTGCTTTGGGGGCTTGCTATCAACTCGACCGCAATCAAAATATTTTTCTTGCTGTGCGTTTTAATCGCCGGCATCTTTGGCGGCTTTACCGCCCGGCGCACCATCCTCTACATTCAGGCTCTGCCTGCCTTACTTGCGCTGATCGCTGTCTATCTTTCGCGATGAACACGCAGCAGCGCATCAAGCTTGCCGTGTTCGCAGGCATCCTGGGTCCGTTGCTTTTAGGGAGCGTGATCACGCTCCTGACGATTCTGGAGCGGGACTTCATGCTCTCTATTGGATGGAAGCTCAACGCCCCGCTCGACTGGCCTAGCGGACTGGCGCTCGGTCCGATTGGATGGATCATGACGTTGACGTTTCTGCTCAGCGGAATCCTGATCATCCTCTTCGCTTCGGGACTACGCTTGAGCCTGCCGCGCCTCCGTTCGGCGGGTATCGCCATCTGGTTGCTGATCCTCGCCGGCTTCGGCATGATCGGGCTGATCTCTCCGACCGATAAAACCATCCGCACCACGCCTAAAACATGGCATGGCATCCTGCATGATAGCTCCTTTACTGTGATCGGGCTGACGCTTATGCCGGCCATGATCCTGCTTGGGTTTGTCTTCCGTAAAGACCCACGCTGGAAGAATCTTGCCGTTTACACCTGGATCACAGTAGCGCTCGCGGTCCCCACCTTTTGGATGAAAGGGCTGGCCTTTTATATCTTCCTGGCTGCCATACTGCTCTGGTGTGAGGGGATCGCCTTGCGCTTACTCAGTACGACAAAAGATTGAATTGACTTTTAATTCGAGTTTTTGTATATTAAGTGGGTCTTAGCGTTGAAAGGATAGTCACATGTCGAACACAACTTTCGATCAAAAAACGGGTGACCGGCCGAATGCTTATACCCTTGCAAGACAATATTTCAAGGGACAAGAAAACCTGCTTTGCCCGCCGGTTTACCGTGCCGCCTACTCTGACCGCATGGCATGGATCCTAGCCTCGATGTCGCATATTGCCTACGACCGCTATGAGAATGACTATGATGCCAGAAAGATATTAATCACAAAACTCGAGGGTGGTAATTTTGAATTGATCCGAACCTTTAATAATAATGACACGGATACCCAGGCATTCCTGGCAAAGACAAAGGATAACCAGTTTGCCGTGCTAGCCTTTCGCGGGACCGAAGTAACCAAGATCAAGGATGTACGAATCGATACAATGGCGTCCAAAAAGTCCGTCCTGGATGGAAAGGTCCACTCAGGATTTCGCGTTGCGTACGAAAGCGTTGCAAAGGATATTGAGCAGGAGCTATTGAAATTAGGGGATATCCCTCTCTATATCACCGGGCATTCTCTGGGTGCCGCCCTGGCGACCATCGCCACACAACGGCTGGAACATAACCCGCGCATCCGCGAGAAAATCGCAGCCTGTTATACCTTTGGCAGTCCGCGGGTCGGCAATAGTGAATATGACGTCGAATTCAAATCGCCGATCTACCGCGTGGTGAACACCACCGATATTGTGACGGTTATCCCGCTGCTTGCCATGGGGTACATTCACATAGGCGATGTCCGCTACCTGGGAGCCAGGCAGGGGGAGTTCCAGCGCGGCATTCCTGTTTTCCGGAGATTGTTTCTTTTCCTGATCGCGATCTTCAAATTAATGAGCCCGGTTGTGAGTGATCATGGTATTGTGCACTATCGGAAAAAGCTGGAAGCGATTGCAGAAAAACGCAACCGGTTTGGGCATTAATTAAGTTCGCGAGCGGCAGGGCGCGACGCGGCAAGCCCGACTTCCATACCAACCACTGGCGCCTTTACAGCTCCAGTGGCTTTGTATTCAATACATCTACCAGCAAATGGGTACTGCTAATAATCAGATCGGCCCCCATGTCCAATAACTCCTGTTCCTCACCAAAACCGCACAGCACACCCACCGTCTGCGCGCCTGCCGCTTTGCCAGCACGGACGTCGACCGTGGTGTCGCCGATCATCAAGCATTCCGAGGGTTTGACGCCCATTTTTTGTGCGGCGAGAAATACCGGGTCAGGAAATGGCTTGGTATGTGGTGCAGAAAGCCCCGTGACGATAACATCAAAATATTTCACCAAGTCGAACTGCTCTAAGAACCGCATGGTGCTCTTCTCGTGGCGGGCGCTGACAATGGACATCGGATAATGCCCTTTGAGAGAGGCAAGCATTTCATCCACCCCGGGGATTAGCAGAAAATGTTTGGTCGTATTGGGCTGGGCACGCGAGAACCAATTGATGAAGGTGCCCATTTCATCGTCCACGCCGACTTTGTCTGCGAAACCCAAAAGCGCGTTCCCGGGGGATTCCACCCACATCACCAGGCGACGAGCCGTCTGATCAGGGTCCTGAAAGATAGTACGCGGCAGATACGGGGTGACCCGCCTGGCGTACAGGTCGTCCGTATCACTGAGAGTACCATCCACGTCGAAACAAAGTGCTTTAATGCGGGATAAATCGAGTGCCATAGCGGCAATTTTACCGCGAGAAATTTGCCGTTTTGGTTGTGCTATACTTTACGTGTACTCGGACAAACTAAAACTGTAGGGCAATTTATTCGATGTATTAGCTATCTTGCCCTCCAAATTAATCTTGTTGGAGTACGTGTTACCATCACCGCGTGGTATGATTTACTCGAGAAGCGGTATAAATTATCTTTGTAGGGACCCATGTCACTACCGCAAGAAAAAGACCAAACCAAAGCCCTGCTTGAACTCCTATATCATGTCAGCCGCGATGTGGCGACGGCGCTCGACCTGCGTACCGTCCTGCAGCGCGTGCTTTATGAATCCATCCAGAACGTTGGTGGCGAGCGCTGCAGTATTGTCGTGCTCGACGATGCGGGTAAAGCCGTCGATGCGACCATTGTTTATGGCACGCAGATCCACGAGCATACTACCCAGCAGCTTCGGGACACCACCGAGCGTGGTCTGGCAGGCTGGGTGATTCGTAACCGCAAAGGCGTGCTGGTGCTCGATACAAGCAAGGATGAACGCTGGCTGATGCGTCCGGACGATGCTATGGATCAGTCAGGCGTGAAATCGGCCATCTGTGTGCCGCTGGTGGCGCGTGAGAAGCTGGTGGGGGTGCTGACGCTCGTTCACCCGAAGCCGAATGCATTTACGGAAGAACAATTCATTCTGATGCAAGCGATCGCTGACCAGGCGGGTATCGCAGTGTTGAACGCGCGCTTGTATACCGAAAGCCAGCGCCAGGCGCGGGTGATGACTGCCTTAGCCGAGGGCGCAGCGGCAATGAACGCCTCACTTCGCATGGAGGACGTGCATCAGCGTATTCTTATCCAGACCATCCAGGCGCTGCAAGTGGAAACGGTTGCGCTCGGCATGATCGATGGCGAGCAGCTGATCTTCCGTGCCGCGGCCGGACACAACGCCGGAAATATTGTCGGGCGCAAAATCGCGCTGGGGGATGGCGTCGTAGGGACGGCAGCGCGCGAGGGCCGCGGCATCGTAGTATCCGATATCAGCCAGGATAAAAACTATGGCGAGGCGGACAAGTTCGGTGGCGTCGAGATGCGGGCGGTCGTGATCGCTCCGATCCAGGCTCAGGGACGCACGATCGGCATCATCGAGGCGATCAACCCGATCGCCAAATCTTTCGATCCCGATGCTTTGCTGGTCATGACAGGGATTGGTGGTCTGGCTGGAACAACCATTCAGAACGCGGAATTGTTCGAGAAGCTGCAAGCTGCACATCAGCGCTATCGTGAGTTGTTCGAAGATAGCATTGACCCCATGTTAATTACCGACTGGGATGGCAATATTCTCGAAGCCAATCGCCAGGCGATGCTTTTGAGCGGATATTCTAACGATGAATTGCATTCGCTGACGATCAGCCAGCTGCATGAAGTGCATTGGGATCGCACAGGTGCAGAATATGAGACGTTGCGTGAAAACCGTACCTGCTCGTACGAGTCCTCCTTGCGCCGGCGGGATGATACGCAGGTGCCGGTGGAAGTCCATGCCCGGCGCGTCGAATTCGACGAGAACGATTCGATTCAATGGATCCTGCGCGATATTACAGAACGTAAGGAGCTTGATAGCTTGCGCGACGACCTGACCGCCATGATCTATCACGATTTGCGCTCCCCACTGGCGAACATCGTCTCGAGCCTGGATGTGCTTTACAGTCTGGTGCCCGAGGATGACAAGGACACTGTTCTTTCCATTCTGAAAATCGCGGAAAATTCCACCGATCGTATCCAACGCTTAGTCAGCTCTTTGCTGGATGTGAGCAGGCTGGAATCCGGTCAGCCGGTGGCAGACCAAAAAGCCGTGGACACACTGGAACTAATCAAGAGTGCTGTGGAAGATGTAGCCCCGGTCGCCGGCGGACGCCGTCAGACGCTGACAACAA
>DATHUN010000330.1:0-9545 GCA_035462205.1 Anaerolineales bacterium | reverse complement strand
TTCAGCCGCTTTATCTTCATCGGTGCCACCGATCTCGCCGATCAGCACAACCTTTTCGGTCTGGGCATCATGCTCGAACATTTCCAGCGTATCGATGAAGTTGGTCCCGTTGATGGGATCGCCACCGATACCCACACATGTTGATGCTCCCATACCCAGAAGTTTCAGTGCATAGAGCACTTCGTAGGTCAAGGTTCCAGAGCGCGAGACCACGCCCACGTTGCCGGGGATGGCAATGTCGCCGGGGATGATGCCAACTTTCGATTCGCCGGGCGTCAACATCCCGGGACAGTTCGGTCCGATCAGGCGGACTTTCTTGTGATCCAAATAATTGCGAACGCGCATCATGTCCTGGACGGGCACACCTTCGGTGATGCACACGATCAGAGGAATGCCGGCATCTGCCGCTTCGAACATTGCGTCAGGGGCGAATCGAGCCGGGACAAAGATTACCGAGCAATTTGCTCCCGTCGCATCCACGGCGAGTTTGACCGAGTCAAAAACTGGCACTTTTCCATCCAACACCCATTCGCCGCCTTTGCCGGGGGTTACACCGGCGACAACATTGGTTCCATAAGCGACCATTTGCGTTGTGTGGAATAAACCCTCATTTCCCGTAATTCCCTGCACAAGAAGACGTGTATTTTTATTGATGAGTATGCTCATTGTATGTTATCCCTTTGCTGCTGCGACCGCTTTTTTTGCGGCGTCGGCCAGCGTTTCCGCGGTGATCATATTGGCGTTCTCGAGCAGCTTACGCCCTTCTTCTGCGTTCGTTCCGACCAGGCGGATCACCATCGGCACTTTGGGTTTGACGTCCTCCATGGCAGCCAGAATACCGCGCGCTACTTCATCGCCGCGCGTAATTCCTCCGAAGATATTGAACAGCACTGCCTTCACATTTGGATCCGATAGGATAATGCGCATTGCCGCAGCAACTTTATCCGCGCCCGCGCCCCCGCCAATATCCAGGAAGTTCGCGGGCTCGCCACCGAACAGCTTGACGATATCCATACTGGTCATTGCCAGTCCCGCACCGTTGACCATACAGCCGATGTTGCCGTCGAGCTTGATGAATGACAAACCATGCCGCCGCGCTTCCGTTTCCGCCGGTGCTTCTTCATCTATATCGCGCATCTCGGCAAGCTCACCGTGACGGAAGAGCGCGTTGTCATCCAGCATCATCTTGCCATCCAAAGCAATAAGACGTTTATCTCTGGTGATCACCAGCGGATTGATTTCCGCCAGAGTTGCATCGGTTTCCAGATATGCGCGCCATAAACCGGAAGCGATCTTGCTGAAGTCACGCCACAGCTCGCGCGGCAAGTCAATGGAAGCTGCGATGTCGCGCGCCTGATAATCGCGCAATCCTAACAGCGGATCTATGTGTACTTTGACGATTTTCTCCGGCGTGGTTGCCGCGACCTCTTCGATATCCACACCGCCCGCCGCAGAGGCGATCATGACCGGTTTCTTGGCGGCACGGTCGTTCGTGATGGAGAAATAAATCTCGTGCTCGATCGCCGCGGCTTCGTCCACCAGCACTTTACGAACCGGTAGGCCTTTGATGTGCATCGCCAGGATTTGACCCGCAAACTCTCCCGCCTCGTCAGAATTCTTGGCAACACGTACGCCACCCGCTTTGCCACGCCCGCCTACCAACACCTGCGATTTAATAACAACGCGGCCACCCAGTTCCTCAGCGATGTGTTTCGCCTCTTCTGCGGTAGCCGCTACCCGTCCCTTCGGGATAGGAATTCCATACTTTGCGAAAATTGTTTTCGATTGATACTCGTGCAGTTTCATGTATCGTCCCTTGTCGTTCAGAGATTAGAGCGAGAAGATTATACCACCCGGTGTTTTATAAGCTCTTTGCCTGTAGAACGGCGTTCTTGCATGCCCACATAATCAAAAGCAGGTCGGTCCTGTTTGCGTGGGTATGCCAGGCTGGAAACAGTTGGGAAGATCACGTACCCCGCCTAATTACCCGCTATATTTTTATGGTATGCTTTTAAGTCCCTATGAAACATTTAATCCGTATACGAACATTTCTCAGGCCGTATCTTTGGCAGATCCTGGCGACCCTGCTCATGCTCCTTGTGATGACGGGCCTGAGCTTGGTGGTGCCACGCATCATCCAATCGGTGATCGACCAGGGACTGGCACGCGGGCAGACGAGGCACTTGATTAACTCGTCGCTGCTCCTACTCGGATTGGGACTGGGCTCCGCTGATTTGAATATCGGCAACCGCTACCTTTCCGAGTGGATCTCATCCCGCGTCGGTTATGACCTGCGCAATCGCATGTACGACCACATCCAGTACCTGCCGTTTTCCTATCACGATCACGCCCAAAGCGGACAGCTGATCTCGCGTTGTATCGAAGATGTGCGTGCTATCGAGCGATTTGCCGGCGGTTCTGTGGCGGACCTGGTGCGGTTTGTCTTTCTGACGATCGGAATCCTCTACATCATGCTCACGGACAACGTCCTTCTTGCGGCAGTCGCGCTGCTGCCGATGATTCCACTGATTGTGATGACTTCCAATTTTGGAACGAAGATCGGCAAGCTGTTTTTCAATGTGGATAACGCCGTGGGAGATGTTTCCAACCGGCTGCAGGAGAATGTGGTCGGCGTACAGGTTGTCCGTGCCTTTGCACGCGAAGACTATGAGATCAAGCGCTTCGATGTCGCTAATAAGGAAGTGTTCGACACGTGGGTATATGTGATCGACGAGTGGTCGAAAATCATGCCCACCACAAACTGGTTGACTGCCGTCAGCATTATTCTAATCTTATGGTTTGGCGGTCAAATGGTCATGGACGGTACGTTGACCGTTGGTGCGATCGTGGCATTCAACGCCTATATCCTTATGCTGGCAGAACCCGCCCAGCAGTTGACGGGTCTCGTTAACGCCGGTGGAGAAGCGGCGGCCGGGGCGCAGCGCGTCTTTGAAGTGCTGGATACGCAGCCTGCGATCCAATCGCCGGATGGCGCCATCACTTTGACCGACTTGCGCGGTGCCGTGGAGTTCAAGAACGTCGGGTTGAAATATCAGGACGAAAAAACGGCTTCCTTAAGTGGTATCAACTTGAATGTCGAACCGAACCGCATCGTGGCATTGATTGGTCCTACCGGATCAGGTAAAACCTCGTTCGTGAATCTGATTCCACGCTTTTATGACGTGACTGAAGGCTGCGTCGAAGTGGATGGCGTCGACGTCCGCAAAATGGACCTGGTCGCGCTGCGTAAACAGATCGGCATCGTGCTACAGACCTCGCTTTTGTTTTCCGATACCATCAAAGCAAATATCGCTTTTGGTCGTCCGGATGCAACGATGGAGGAGGTTGTTGCTGCTGCTAAGGCAGCACAAGCGCATGAGTTTATCGAAGGGTTTACAAATGGATATGACACGATCGTGGGTGAGCGCGGTGTGACTCTTTCCGGCGGACAGCGCCAGAGGGTGGCGATCGCCCGAGCCATACTGATGAATCCGCGCATTTTGATCCTGGACGACTCTACCTCCTCAGTGGATACACAGACGGAAAAGCTCATTCAGGCCGCGCTTGACACCTTAATGGAAGGACGCACAACGTTTGTGATTGCTCATCGTCTCTCCACCGTCCGTCGCGCCGACATGATCCTTGTCATGGAGGCGGGGCGTATCGTAGAACGAGGCACCCATCAAGAACTCCTTGCCCGCGGCGGCTTGTACAAAGAAATTCACGATTTACAGTTAATTGACCATGCAACATTTGCTGAAGAGACGGAAGTCGTTGAAGAAGAGAAAGTACTTCCGAATAAGGAACACGAGCTCTAACGAAAAGGTCTATGGCTACAAAAATTGTTCCCCCCGCATTTATTACCCAATCGGAAGAAGCCTATGATAAGGGATATGATCCCAATGTCGCTCGCGGTTTATTGCGATTCCTCAAGCCCTATCATGGGCAGATACTGCTTTCTCTCCTATTTATGATCATCGTCACCGCGTCTAGTGTCGCGGGTCCATACTTTGTCAAGCTCGCCATTGACGAAGGAATTGGCAACCACAATCTCGTTGCCTTGCGCAATATTGTGTTGGCTTACTTTGTTGTCGCCGGAATCCAGCTCATCACTAATATTGCTCGGGTGCGAATCATGTCGCGTGTGGGACAACATATCCTGTACGATGTCCGCACAGCCATGTTCGATCATTTGCAAAAACTCTCGTTAAGTTTTTACAACCGTTACAGTGTCGGTCGTGTCATCACGCGTGTCATCAATGATGTGGGAACCCTGCGCGAGTTTGTCACCTGGGCAGTATTGGCAATTGTCCGGAATAGCTTAGCCATCATTGGAACGCTGGTGGCGATGCTATCGCTGGATTTACGCCTCTCGCTTCTGACCTTCACTGTCCTGCCCGTGATGGTTCTCGCCACGATTGTTTTTCGGCGTACGGCGCGGCGCAACTATCGTAAGGTGCGCGCTGCCGTTTCGTGGACGAACTCGGTGCTGGCGGAGAACGTCAATGGCGTGCGGGTCGTGCAGGCTTTTTCGCGCCAGGCGCACAATTATCAAAATTTCAGCGGATATGTAAACCGCTATTACTTGGAAACGAGCCTGGATGCAGCGAGGGTTGCTTCCGTGTTTACGCCGGTCGTGGATGTGCTTGGAGCAATCGCGACCGCGCTGGTTGTATATATCGGCGGGACGGCCGTCCTGGGTGAGTCGATCACGGCCGGTGTCTTGATCGCCTTTGTGTTGTACATCGACCGCCTGTTCGATCCGATTCGCGATCTTAGTCGCCGATTCGACACGCTGCAATCCACAATGGCAGGCGGCGAACGGATTCTGGAACTACTCAATACACCCGTCGAAGTTCAAGATGCAGCCGATGCGCGCGAAATGCCACCGATCATGGGTGCCGTGCGATTCGAGCATGTCGCCTTCCACTACTCGGATGATCCGACTCTGGTGCTGGACGGAATCGAGCTGGAAGTGGATGCCGGTCAAACGGTGGCGCTCGTCGGCGAGACCGGCGCGGGCAAGACCACGATTGTCAAGCTGCTGACCCGCTTCCATGATCCGACCTCAGGTAGCGTGCGCGTCGACGATGTGGACCTGCGTACAGTGACGCAAAGCTCGCTGCGTAAACAGATGGGAATGGTGCTACAAGACCCGTTCCTCTTCAATGGCTCGGTGAAGGAAAATATGCTGTTCGGACGCCTGGGCGCAAGCGACGAAGACGTGATCACGGCCGCCAAAGCCGTCGGCGCGCATGACTTCATTATGCGATTAAAGAATGGTTATGATACTTCCGTGGAAGAAGGCGGAGCCACCTTGAGTGTCGGGCAGCGCCAATTGATTTCATTTGCCCGCGCTTTACTTGCCAACCCACGGATCTTGATTTTAGATGAAGCTACATCTTCCGTGGATACGCAAACGGAGCAAATCATTCAAAAAGCGCTGGCAACGCTTCTGAAAGGGCGTACATCGTTTGTCATTGCCCATCGCCTGTCCACCATCACAAGCGCGGATAAAATTGTCGTCATCCACGATGGGAAAATTATCGAACAGGGAACGCATACGGAGTTGTTGGCGAAACAGGGTATGTATTACGCGTTGTATCGAACAGGGTTTCAGGAATGAGTCCAAAACACATCTTCCGTGTGCATGCCGTGCAACGCATGTTTGAGCGTAATATATCGGTAAAGAGAGTCGCTCAGGCACTTCAATCCGGGCAAACCATTGAAGACTACTCAACAGAAATGGCAAAACCAAGCCGTTTAATTTTGGGGATGCAGGGGAATCGTCCCGTCCATGTGGTGATCTCTGAAAACCCGGAAGCAAACACGATCACGGTGATCACGGTTTACATTCCGGACCCCAACTCATGGAATAAAGATTTTAATCGTCGCATCTCATGAACTGTTTGATGTGCCAGCAGGCTGAAATTATTGACGGACAGGTGCGTGTCTTATTGAAACGCGATGAAATGCAGCTGACGGTGAATCAGGTCCCGGCCCAGGTCTGTCTCAGCTGTGGGGAGGCGTACGTGGAAGAAGATGTCGCAGTGCGGCTATTGCATGGTGCGGAGACTTTCTCTGCGGCCGGAGAGATTGATTCCAGTGTGGAATATTCAACCCTGCGGTGATCCCCTTATGAAATAAGACTTCTCATCTCGTATAATGGATGGTAATTTGTTGTAAGACGCTTCTTTTCCGATGGAAATGACTCAAAATATACTTGTTTTTAAAATCACCCGCTCGGCAACGGAGCAGCTTGATTTCAATCTCCCCGATTTCGACTCCATTACCACCGCTCTGCCTTCTGGCTTGTATACAACGTTTCGCACATACGCTGGACGGACCAAGGTTATCGGTCTGCGCTCACACCTGGATCGTCTCTATCTTCCTGCGAAAGCCCAGGATATTGTCCCCGCCATTCGCAGACCAAGCGCGTTTCGGGAAGTGCTGTCCGAACTGCTTCTGCCGATCGATGCCGCCGAGGCGCGCGTCCGCTTGATTTTGGATACCTCTGTGGAGCCTGGAACAATATACGTCCTGCTCCAGCCAATGCAGCCCTTGTCTCTGGAGGTCTACACACAGGGTGTTCAGGTCGAGATCTCCAGGACGAGCCGGGAGAAACCTGCCCTGAAGCAAACGGCATTTATTCGCGAGTCAGCCTTCGATCGGACCCGGGTCGGTGGCGGTGTATTTGAGATTTTGCTGACCAGCAAGGGTCGCATCCTCGAAGGGATGACGAGCAATTTTTTCTACGTGCGTGACGGTATGTTATGTACGGCCGGGCGGGGTATCTTGATCGGCGTCACACGTCAAACCGTGCTGGCCATCGCCAAGCCGCAAGGAATCAAGGTGTGCAGCAAAGCAATGACGTTGAACGAGCTTTCCGTCATCGATGAAGCGTTCATTACCAGCAGTTCGCGCGGTATTGTTCCTGTGGTGCAGATCGGAGAACAGCCGGTTGCAGACGGGCAAGTGGGCGCGATGACCAGGAAACTGATGGCTCTGTATGAGCAGCAAATCCTGTCATTGGCGGAGGATATCGTATAAGTCGCCTGCCGCTTGTTTGATACAATTTATCCATGAAGCGATGCATCGCTGTTTTTATTGGTATTCTTCTCGCAGCTTGTCAGCCCTCTCCTTCCATATCTTTGTCTGCCACTATGCCACCACCTCCCATTGTGAGGGAGACCATCACGTCATCTCCGTTTCCCGCAATAACATTAACTCCGTCCGCAACCCCGACGACGGAAGAATTGATCTTTCCGTATACAATCGAGGGACTGCGTCAGCATGATTATCGAAGTGGGGTCATTCACATCCGCTCCACGCTGGATAAAAACGATTCATTCACGACCTATCTGATCGATTATCCCAGCGACGGTTTGACGATCAGCGGTGTGATGCAAATCCCGGCCGGCGCTGGACCGTTTCCGGTCATCGTGCTCAATCACGGATTCTTCAGCCGGAGTGTTTACCGCTCCGGCGATGGGACCGACCGCGCGGCGGCATTCCTCGCAAAACATGGTTATATTACCCTCGCCTCTGACTATCGCAGCTGGGGCGATTCGGATATTGGAAACAGCTTTTTTTATTCCGGTCTGGTAATAGATGTCATTAATCTGCTGAACGCGATTTCCTCCATTCCCGAGGCAGATCCAAATCGCATTGGGATGTGGGGGCACAGCATGGGCGGTGGTGTGACAATGAAGGTGCTGACCGTGGATTCTCATGTCAAAGCTGCCGTGCTCTACTCTCCGGTCAGCGCGGATCAAGTAGATGTGATCAACCGCTGGGGCATGGGTTGTTTCGGCGATATTGCGCGCGGCGAACAGATCGTCGGCTGCAATTCCTCCGATATTATCCCCGAAACGCTCCCGACGAATTTGAAAAGTGCCTATCGTTTTGCCGCGAGTGATCCAGATATACTTAAGCTCCTTTCTCCAATCAATTCTTTAGATTCAATCCATATTCCCATCCAAATCCATTACGGCACGGAAGATGGCAAGGTTTTGAGTGGCACGCCCCCCGAGTGGTCTGTCAAGCTCGCACAAGCCTTGCGTGATGCTGGTAAAGACGCCGAATTGGTCCGCTACGAAAGCGAGCGACATTCCTTTATCGGTCAACCTTGGTTCGACTTTATGGAACGAACGTTGCGATTTTTTGATAAGCATGTAAAGAACATTACCGCTAATTAAATGCGGCGCGACATAGGAGAAAATTATGAATAATGTACTCCCACATCTGCGAATGCTTACCGAAGAGCAGATTAACAACATCCACCAATACACATTGAAGATTCTGGCGACGACGGGCGTGCGCGTGGACTCACCGTCCGCGTTGGCAATGTTGAAGAATCGCCTCGGTGACTCGATGGTCCTAGATAGGACCGTGCGCATTCCTGCGGAATTGGTGGAGTGGGCCATCCAAGTCGCGCCGCGGCAAATCCAGATGTACGACCGGCGCGGCAATCCACAATTCAAAATAGGAGCCGAAGACGACCGCACTCGCTTTGGGATTGGCGTGACCGCCCTGTATTACCAGGAACCGGACACTGACACGCCTGTGCTGTTCCAGCGCAAACATATGCAGGATATGGTCAGAGTGGGCAACCGGCTGCCGCATTACGACATGGTCTCCACGGTCGGTATCGTGCGCGATGTGCCGGAGCATCTGACCGATCTCTATGGCAGCCTCGAACATTTTGCCAATGGCACCAAACCGATGGTGCTGCTCTGCTCGGACGAGCATAAATTTGAAGACGTGATGCAGATGTTTGAGTGCCTGCATGGAGGTGATCTTGGGGACAAGCCGTTCATTATTCCGTATTTCAATCCTGTGTCACCGCTGGTGATGAACGAAGGCACAGTCGACAAGATGCGAATTGCCATCGAGCGCGGGCTGCCGGTAATCATTTCCAATTACAGCATGTCCGGTGCGACTACACCGATCACACCGGCGGGGACGGTGGCGGTGCTGCTGGCGGAATTGCTTGCCGGTTTGGTAATCGGTCAGCTCTACAAAGAAGGCGCGCCGATGTTCCTGGGTATGCTGCCGGTCTACTTCGATATGAAGACCCTGATGAACTTTTACGATCCGCAGAGTATTCTTGTCAGCCTCGCCTGCGCCGAAATGATGGCACATTACGGCATCCCGCACTGTGGCACGTCAGGGAGCGGCACGGGCTGGGGCATGGACCTGCTCGCCGCCGAAACGTATTGGATGAACACGCTGATGTTCACGCTGACGAAGGGCGGAATCGCTCCATTCGTCGGCGATACACTTGGCTCGAAGGCGATCTCTCCGCAGACATTCATCTATTGTCATGAAATTATTGACCAGGCATTGCGCTTCGCCAGTGGCTTTCAGCTGGATGATGCGCATGTCGGTCTTGAGGAAATCCATAAAGTGGGCGCCGGCAAAAGCTACGTCTCTGCACCGACCACGCTAAAGAAATACAAAACGGGATATTAAGTCAATCCGATCTTCCCGCGCTGGAGCATGGAAAAATGGCTCGGTGCCGGTCAGCCGCACGTGCAAAAGAA
>DATHUN010000329.1:0-2610 GCA_035462205.1 Anaerolineales bacterium | reverse complement strand
ACCCATCCGTTTGTTCTTTTGCTTCGAGAACCTCATGACCAAGGCGAATGTCAAGCTGGTGATGCTGAACGGCTTCGGTGAGATAACGCCTGATCTGTTCGCCGCTCGGGTGCAGGTCCGGTGGGAACGACCAGTCAAAATCCGAAAGCCGGTATTGAGTATAGATATTCTGTAAATGGACACCCGGGTATGCCGTGGCCCATACCCCGCCGATCGATTGCTGTTTCTCGAATACGATCGGAATATATCCATTCTTCCTGAGCATGTTTGCCGCAGCAATGCCAGAAATGCCCGCGCCGATGACTGCGATTCGTGAACCCTGTTCGACAACCATGATCACGCTCCTCCAGGCTTGTGAAATAAATCAAGTACCCACTTGCGTTGTGGGTACCAGACTCTGTGCTAAGTTGTTCAGGATTGGATTGTATGGAGAAGATAAGCTGCTTACATCCCTCCTGAGGAGCGTATTCCGACAACTGCTGGAGGTCCTCGCTAAGGCTGATTGCGAAATCCATTCATTGCCGCTTTGACCAAACCCACCAGGATGAGTCCCAGGCTGAGGAGCGCAAATCCCCATTTCACGGCGCCCATCAGCATTGCCAACAGCGCCACGGCAGCAGGTTTCGATGGATAAACAGCGAGCAACGCCACAATGACAATATTTTCAAGTAAATCGAAGAACCATGCGCCCACCGGTGCGACATTCCACCTTCGCATGTTGCTGTCAGATGGGTAGGCACGCTGGAATAACCACGAGATCAGCAAACCAAAGAAAAGTGTGTAGATAACCGGATAAATAATATCAGCAGTCAGCTCAATCTTTAGATAGACGGCCCGGCCGGACGGGCCGTATTTATCTAACATCTCGAATGCTTTGGCAGGCGTATAAAAGAACATCCAGTCGAGAGGCAAGACGCTGTTGTTAGCGGCGAATGCCAGGATGCCTGCCGCGAGCGGCATAACGTAGCCCATCATCAAAACATCGGCAACCAACAGGATCACGACGCGCCAGCCGGTTGCCCACGTGTAGAACTTGTGTGAAATTGTGTTGAGCATAATGCATTCTCCTGGGACGTTTTCTATAAAACCCCATCTGCGGGCGAAACGCCTCGCCTGTTCGAAACCCTTCGATCACAATGCTAACGATTAATTTAACCTGCCCAGAGCATGGGCGCAAGAATAGTCACGATCACGCCGACGATCAGGGTCAGTGGGATGCCAACGCGCATGAAGTCGGAGAATTGGTAACCGCCCGGACCATAGATCAACAAATTTCCGTGGTGACCGATTGGTGTAAAGAATGCTGTGACCGATGCCATTGCCACCGTGACGACCAGCGGTTCCGGCGGCAGATTCAAGCCTTTTGCGAGCGCGATCGCGATCGGGGCGAAGAGCGCCGTGGTCGCTGCATCTGACATGATCTGGGTAATAAGGCCGGTTACGATAAAGAGCGCAAACAAAACCCAGTGAAAGTTCCATGTCGAAACCAACCCTTGTAACCAACCAGCCAGCAGTTCGGCGGTACCTGTCTTCTGCATTGCAAGCCCCAGAGGAATAGCGCCAGCGATAAAAACAAAGATACGCGTGTCAATCGATTCGTAGGCTTGCGAGATCGAAATGCATCCGCTCAGGATCATCACAGCCGCGCCGGCCAGTAGAGCAATCTCGACCGGGATGATATTCAGGGCTGCGACCGCGGTCGAAATGATCATGATCGCCGCAGCCAGCCGCGCTCGGTGCCGCGGCTTTTTCTCGCCATGAAAGGGGACCAGCATCAGAAAGGATTGGTCCTCGGAGACTCGCTTCAAGGAATCATCATTTCCGGTCATCACCAGCACATCGCCTTCGCGCAAGCGATAACGCGAAAGTTCTGTCCGCAGCCAGCCTTTACTTCGCCAAAGCCCGACCACGATCACGCCATAATTGCGCAGAAAATCCACTTGCCCGATTCGCTTTCCGATCAATTCGGAACGCGGCGCTACAACGGATTGCACCAGCTTCGCGGAAAAGTCAGCTTTGTTGTTCTCGCTATCCTGGGCAGGAGAAAATAAATCCTTATATTTTTCCAGAGGCCGGATGGCAACACCCGGCTCGATCTCGACCGTCGCCAGCTTATCCGGGTTCGTACGGATGACGAGGACATCGCCCTCCTGCGTTTTCTTGCCGCCAAACGGCCGGTTACGTGGACGCTCATCGCGATACCAGGCAACCACCCGGAAATCCGTATCCTGCTCTGACTCGATCTCACGAACGGTCTTGCCGATCATCGTGGAATTCGGTAGCAGCACCAATTCGGTGAAGTATCCCTCTAGGCGGAAGTGATCGATGCTTTCATCATTGCTATGATGGGTGGGGAGCAATAAACGTCCCAGCAGGAGAAAGAAAATCGTGCCCGCCAGCGAAATGGTTAAACCAATCGGTGCGATGGAGAAAACACCCAAACCCGGACGACCAGCCTGCTTTAATAAACCATCTGCGATCAAAAATGCGGGTGCGCCAATAATCGTAATTGCCGTGCCGAGGGATGCTGCAAATGACAGCGGCATGAGCAGCTTGGAGGCTGGAATCTCATTTTCGCGCGAGAATTTCAGCATCGGTGGCAGCATCAGC
>DATHUN010000328.1:0-2135 GCA_035462205.1 Anaerolineales bacterium | reverse complement strand
GTAAAAATCGCGCATTACGGGTTGCTGCCTCGAGATAGTCTTTTCTTTCAAGATAGCGGCCAGCTTCAGCAAATACATCCAGGGCGAGTGCATTCCACATCACCAGAATTTTGTCGTCGGTTCCCGGTCGGACCCGTCCGCTGCGGATGTGTAAAAGCTTCCGGTGAGAATCACTTAGCTTCTGGCGCAGTGTCTCTGCGTTCAGTTTGAAGCGGGCGGCAAGAGTTGCATCATCCATAGCGCGCTGCAATACTGTTTTGCCTTCCCAGTTCCCCTGGGATGTGATTCCATACGCCGCTTTAAAGATGTCGAAATCTGCGCCGAGCACATTTTGTAGCTCGTCCTGCGTCCAAACGTAAAACTTGCCCTCCTCGCCTTCCGAGTCAGCATCCAGGCTGCTATAGAAACCGCCCATGGGATGAGTCATTTCACGCAAAATGAAGTCCAGTGTTTCTTCACAGATCTGTCGGAATCTTTGCTCACCGGTGACGAGATAGCCATGCAAATACGCCAAGGCAAGCTGTGCATTGTCATATAACATCTTTTCAAAATGAGGCACCCGCCAGAAATTGTCTACACTATAGCGAGCGAACCCGCCACCGACGACGTCGTACATTCCTCCACGCGACATCGCGTTCAGGATATGCACACTTGCTTTCAACGCCTGTTCCCGGTGCGGTGAATTCGATAATGCTCGTCGAAGCAGGAATTCAATCGTCATTGGCTGCGGAAATTTCGGCGCGCCGCCCCAGCCGCCGTTTCCCCAATCGTAGCCATCGAGCAATGACTTGGTTGCCTCCTCCAATGATTGCTCGGTAAAGGTACCTTCGCCGTCAGAAGAAACCACCTGCGGTTGAATATATTGGAGGATTTGGGAACCTACGCGATTAATTTCGTCACGCTGTTCCTTCCAGGCGTTCGCCATACTGAGCAAAACATCTTTGAATGCAGGCATGTTGTAGCGGCGAACGGGCGGAAAATACGTACCCGCATAAAAGGGACGTAAATCTGGGGTGAGGAACACGGACATTGGCCAGCCGCCTGAGCCTGTCATTGCGGTTGTCGCTTGCATGTAAATGCTGTCTAGGTCAGGACGTTCTTCCCGGTCTACTTTGATGCTGATGAAATTTTCGTTCATGATCGCCGCCGTCTCGGCATCTTCGAACGATTCATGCTCCATGACATGGCACCAGTGACAGGCCGCATAGCCTATGCTGAGAAAGATCGGCTTATTTTCTGTCTTTGCCTTGGTCAGCGCTTCTTCACCCCACGGGTGCCAATCGACAGGATTATTTGCATGTTGAAGTAAGTATGGAGAATTTTCGTTAATTAGTTGGTTGGACATGGATTACCTCAAAATTTAAAGCTAAAATCAATTTCCAAAATTATAGCCCAAGGTATGAGGACTCATGCATTGATAATAAGGTCGGAAACTATGCACTTGAAAAGCAGCCATCGTGATACGCAGGGAGACCATGAGAAAATCCAAGCCCTCATAATCATGGACAAAAAGCATATACTTTTCAGGAGTCTTACAAAATTTCTTATATTCCAAAATTAACTAATTAACCTGATGTGCAAGTTTTAGTGACTTGAGAAGGAAAGGAGACCGCCGTATTTGTGAAGTTGCGACACAAACACAAACTACGAAAGGTCTCCGCCATGGAGATTACCACGTTCATGATTGCTGTAGATTGCCTGCTTGACGATGCCTTGGTAGGACAGCGGTTGCGCAAACGCGGACCGCAGCCGACCCTGCGGGACAGTGAAGTTCTCACCATCGAAGTGGTGGGGGAATTTCTAAGTCTCGATACAGAAAGCAACATCTTCACTCACTTTTGCCGCTATTACTCGGACTGGTTTCCAGGCTTGCGCCAGATCACGCGTACCACCTTCCCCCGCCAGGCAGCCAATCTGTGGAAGGTGAAACAGGAGTTGTGGCAGATGTTAGCTCAACACATTCCACACGATCCCTATCTATCGATCATCGATAGTTTTCCTGTGCCGGTCTGTCGTTTTGCTCGAGCAACATATGCACACTCGTTTCGAGAAGTGGCTACCTATGGCTATGATGAAGTCGCTCGTCACATCTACTATGGACTGCGTGCGCATGTCCGTCTGGCGTGGCCCGGGGT
>DATHUN010000327.1:0-10585 GCA_035462205.1 Anaerolineales bacterium | reverse complement strand
AACTCGTGAAAATATCGTTACCCCCGTCTCCCAAACAAACATCAGTGCCGTCGTTGCCTGGGGTTCCGGTCTGTAATAATTGCTGAAAAACTGAGAAGCGGAATTGCCATTTATGTAGTTGAACTGCTCAGTTACAGTTTTAAGCTGAGCAATCCCTAAAGCGTTAGGGAGTAAAATATGCACGCCCTTTTGACAGCAACCGCTTATGGATTATAAAATTCAGAGATTATTACATTCTCTCGAAAAAGTCAGCCCTGCGTTTTGGATGGCGTTTGGCGCGATATCTATTACTTTACTTGGTCTTTTGGATTATCTTACCGGAACAGAATTTGCTTTCTCATTATTTTATTTAGCTCCAATTGTCTTAGTTACCTGGGAAACAAATTTTGTACTAGGTGTCGCGATGTCAATGCTGAGCGCCGTGGCTCTCCTGACCGCTGAGATTGTAGGAGGTACACACTACTCCCACGTCATCTTTTATTTCCTGAATACTCTCGTTAGAGCCTTGCTTTACATAATAGTGGCATGGTTTCTAGCGGGACTCAAAAGAGCCCAAGAAAAAGAATACCAGGCGGCGCGGACTGATTTTGTGACTGGCTTGGCAAATAGACGTTATTTTCACGAACTCCTAGGAAAGGAGATTGACCGCATTCGGAGGTATCCTCATTCGATTACCCTGGCTTACATGGATACGGACAATTTCAAGTTAGTCAATGATTTATTTGGTCACGAGGTGGGCGATGAAGTTCTTAGATCTATCGCCAGGGAACTGCAAAGCCAACTACGTAAAACGGATATGGTAGCGCGTTTGGGAGGAGATGAATTTGGATTGCTGTTGCCATCTACCCGCCTAAAAGACGCTCAAGTAGTTATGCCTAGACTTCTCAGCCACCTAAGGGAAGCAATGGGACACAAAAACTGGCCCGTAACCTTTAGTATGGGTGTAATTGTTTGCCACTCTCCACCTCACTCAGTCGAGGAACTCATTAGTATGGCGGATGAGCTTATGTATGATGTCAAAAACAGCACAAAAGACAATATTCTATGTGCTGTTTGGGATGGCCAGAGATTTCGGAAATTAGAGGTCTGAGATGATTTTATTCAGTAGGTGAGCGGTTTAATTCATCAATACTTGGCGGAGGCACATCCTAAGATTTGCACGTTCGTCAGTGTTTTCATATAAAAATTTGTGACTTCGGAAAGCTAAAACATTCTGCCCATCTGGATACCCTGTACAACTTGTAAAATTAAAGTCAAATCACAATGTTGCCCGCCACACATCGTATACTCTTCAAATACTGCCGATCACTTTCATACTTTTCTTTGCCTCACTGAATACGATGTAGTGGCACCTTACTTTACGGTTCTGCGACCAATACCCGGTCCCGACCTTCCCGTTTTGCGCCATAGAGCGCTTGATCTGCGGCATGGAGAACACTTTCTATGGTTTGGCCGTGTTTCGGGTAGACAGCCACTCCTGCAGATAGTGTGATTGCCTCATGCGTATCCTTCACCACTTGTATTCGTAGTTGTCTCGCCTCTTGCAGCAGATATTCTGCACGCTGCTTGGCCACCTCGAGATCAGCATCGGGCATGATCAAAGTAAACTCCTCCCCGCCGTAGCGACAGGCGATGTCCCCAGCACGGACATGAGTTTGCATGAATTCACCGAGTTTACGGAGGAACGCATCCCCTGCTGCATGGCCGTACGTATCATTGAACCTTTTGAAGTGGTCAATATCTATCATGATAATGCCCAGTGGGTGTTGTTGCCGTGTCACGCGTTCGACATGTTGTTTCAGAGCCTCTTCCATATAACGGCGATTATATAGGCCAGTGACTGGGTCACGAATGGACTGCTCACGTAACGCCTCGCGCAATTTTAGATTCGATAAAGCCATCCCAGCCTGTTCGAGAACCGTATAAGCCAATTGCAGTTTGGCGTCATCCAAGTTCTCCTTTTGCGCAGATTGCAGATACAGAACACCAATGGTCTCGCCTTGGATCTGCAACGGAAGACAATAAGAAATAGTTGGTGGCGGATCTGGGAGATGCAGGCAAAATGGCCCCGCTTGATTTTCACCTAGCAGGTGTGTTTGGCCTGCGCGCAACGCCTGACAATCATCTGGGGCAAACGTTTGCTTAACAAGTGACAATTCACCCCATGAGGCACGAGCATTAACCAAAGTGCCAGTCGTGTTAAGTAAATAAAGCGCGCCCGCGGTGCCCGGAAACAACTGATTCAACAAGTCAGTAATAATCGTATAAGCATCTTCTGCAGACGGGCAAGCTTGCAGATAATGACTCATTTCATTAAGCAGGGCAATCTCGTGATTACGACGTTCAAGCTCATTCAAGAACTGCCGCATCTGTTCATTCGCCTGCAGGAGTGTCGATTCCATATACTTGCGCTCTGTGATATCCATCATGGCGCCAATCATGCGATATGGCATGCCTGTGTCATCGCGAAGTATATAGCCACGGTCCATAATATTGGCGTAGGTTCCATCTTTTCGTTGAAATCCATATTCCTTCGACCAGAATTCCATGCCACCATCCAGTGCCTGATTGATCGTATAGCGTACCTTGGACAGATCGTCCGGATGGATATGATCGAACCACCATTCAGAATTGGTTTGTTCGGTGTCTGAGGAATAGTGAAAAATCTTTTGGAGGCCTTCACCCCACCATATTTGGTTTGTGTGTAAATCCCAGTCCCACACAGCATCTTTGGTTGCCCAGGCCATCAATTTGAAACGCTCTTCGCTTTGCCGCAGGGCTTCCTCAGCCACTTTACGGTCAGCGAGTTCTTGTTGAGCTCTTTCATAGAGTTGGGCGTTTTCAAGAGCTATCGAAGCTTGGGCAGCAAAAGTAGTGATAGCCGGGACGTCGAGCGGACTCAAGTTTAATCCATTTACCGCAATTAGCCCGCATGGTGTGTTGTTAGCAATCAAAGGAGCGCAAATGAAGTAATTCGTATTTAATCTTTTGGCAATTCCACCTGCCAATGGCCGCAAGGCGGCGGGAAGAAGCTTGGCAACCTCTCTGTCATTGACGGCTCTACAGGCTGTTTTGCCGCTCTCGATTACCTCTTGCAAAATGCCTCCTGAAGTGAGAGGTACGCGGTATTTCCGCGCCGAGAGTCCGGTAAGTTTCTCAAGTGTAGACACCATTTTAGAAGAAGAATTTGTATAGGTAATGAATAAGCCATTACTCTCTTTTGTTAGCTCAAGCACCCAAACCCGGTAGTTTAGGCTAGACATGCCAACACCGATCTCACGGTAGACCTCTTCAGCTGTATGGGCACGTTGAACAGCCTGGATTACATTGTTGAGAGCAAAAAGTAAAATTTGACTGCGCTTTGACTCTTCTGCAGAGCGATACAGTGCGGTCTCCACCTGTTTACGCTCGATCGCGATGGTCACTTGTCCCGCAATAGAGGCCAAAAAATCTTTGTCATGCTCCGAGTATCGGTCTGACTGTTCATAGTCTTGTACGACAATTACACCGATTGTTTCTTTCCCCCTTTTCAACGGTATTCCGAGCCACGATGGCGAGTTGGTGCCTATCAGTTCAACTTCACCCTGAGCTGCCAACTTATCAAATCGAGCCTGAGTTAAGAGGAGGGGTTGCCCAGTCCGGAACACATAGGCACTAATGCTCTTTTCTAATTTTGATGGGGGAGAAGGTGGATCGTACCTGTCTACAGAATAGACTTCCTCAAATAAATTCGTGTCTTTATTATGAAAAACAATAAAGAAATTTTCGGCATAGATTACTTTCGCGATAGAAAAATGAACCAACTTCAGAAATTCTTGCAAATCATTGCTAGCTGACAGACCTTGCATGATCTCCAGAAGTACTTGACGCTCCGCCTCTTGTCGTTTGAGGCCGGTAACGTTGGGTAAAATCGTCATCTCTACTTTATGCACGATAGAGATTTTATTCCTAAAGGTGTCCGAAGCTATTTTCAATTTTGTAATCTCACTCGATGGATATGTATTTCTTAATCGTGGATTTGTCGACCAAAATCCGATTTGCTATTATGAACGTAGGGAGGAGACCGCAGTATTGTCGCGGCATGCCGCTAACCTTTGTTGGTCAACACGGTCGACATTAATATAGCAAGATGAGATATTTCCGGCTGAAATAGCTAAGCATTTACAGGATCAAGCTGACCGACGAAAAGATCAAATTCGTGCAAAGCGACCAAGACAAATAGAAGATTTAACTCCTGCGTGAGCAAAGTCCGATGAATCGCAGCAGACCGCGAATATTTCTACGACATAGGGATCCGTTTTGAATTGATATAACATTTTCCTCTGGTAAGGTGATGGTAAATTCTCAAGCCACCATTCTTTGTATTGTCCTTCTCTAAAGAATTGATTGGGTATAAACTATTATCATGTCCCGCACCATCTTGTTGGTCGATGACGATGCACTGATGCGGCGCAGCCTCGCTTTCCACTTGGAGCAGGCTGGCTATAAAGTACATACGGCAGCGAATGCAGAAGATGCAATTTCTTTGGTACAACGCACGCCTCCCGATTTGGTCATCCTGGATATTGGCTTGCCTGGCATAGACGGACTCGAGGCATTGCGCGAGCTGAAAACCATACATAACTTGCCTGTTATTTTTCTAACCGGTCGTCGCCGTGAATTCGATGAAGTTCTAGGTTTGGAGTTAGGGGCAGATGATTACATCACCAAGCCCTTCGATGTCGACGTGGTATTGGCACATGTCAAAGCTGTTCTGCGGAGAACAGATAAAGGCTCAGCGGACAAGTCAGCACATCACGTTGTAGTGGGCGATCTGGAAATTGACCATGACGCTCATACGGTTACCCGTGCTGGTCATGCCCTTGAGCTATCGCCGCGTGAATTTGATTTATTATTTTTGTTGGCGAGCCAGCCCGGAAAGGTATTTTCTACAGAAGAATTACTGGCGCAGGTCTGGGGCGCAGAATTTGTAGGTCAGCCCCAAGTGGTGTATGTGCATATTCGCTGGTTGCGCCAAAAACTGGAAGCCGATCCCGATCATCCGCTGCGTGTTGTGACCGTACGCGGCGTCGGATACAAATTGGTTCCTCAAAGTTAGTAAGAATGTTGCGCACCCTGCGAAACCGCTTAATCCTGAGTCACATCCTGCCGGCCCTTATTATTATTCCGCTCATGGGCGCGGCGATGGTCTATGTCTTGGAAACGCGACTTCTGCTTCCAACAATTTATAGAAATCTTGCCAAGGAAGCCGAATTGATGGCGCAGATCACCCGCAATGAACCGATTTTCTGGCAAGATCGCCGGGCTGCTCAATTGCTGGTAAACGGCGTCAGTCCCTATCTAAATGGCAGAATCTCATTGATCACGTGGAACGGACGTCTGTTAGCGTCGAGTGATCAAGCGCAACTTGGGGATACGAATCAATTCGTTGAACTCCCAGATATGAATGATGTTGCTCAGGGTGAGGTGGTCCAGCTGCAGAATGGACCGCTTGCCGAGGCGATTACTCCTGTCTATGACCTGCGCGGTAGCCCTCTGGGTGTAATTCGTATGACATCACAGGTCGTCACCGTCTCACAGGAGATCTATGAATTGCGATACTTGCTGGGCTTTGTCTTATTGATTGGTGTGTTGGCTGGGATAGGACTGGGGTCTTATTTGGCGTTTGGGATCAATCGATCTGTACAACGGGTGACGCGATCGATCCAAGCTTTGGCACATGGCGATTGGCAAGCGCACGTAGAAGAGCAGGGGCCTGATGAATTGCGCCTGTTAGCCGGAGAAGTCAACGCACTGGTGGAACGACTGCACAGTCTGGAGAAAGCGCGGCGGCAGTTGCTTGCGAATCTCGTCCATGAGCTCGGACGACCGCTCGGCGCGATCCGTTCTGCCATCCAGGCATTGCTCCATGGCGCGGACAGGGACTCGCAGCTAGCCGGCGATTTGCTCACCGGCATGGATGACGAAACGCTTCGCCTGCAACATCTTCTCGATGACCTAGCCGGCTTACACGATCAGGTTCTGGGAAGGTTGGAGCTGAATCGTGCACCCGCTGCTCTTCATGAATGGTTGGTAAATGTCTTGTCGCCGTGGAAAGCCGCCGCAAGGCAAAAGGGATTAGCCTGGATCGAGGATCTGCCGACAAATCTTCCTGCTGTGATGATTGATCCAGACCGTATGGCACAAGCTATCGGTAACATTCTCAGTAACGCGATCAAATTTACAGCCCCTGGTGGCCAGGTATCCGTTGAGGTAGAACTTGCTGATCATCAGTTATCGATTCGCGTGTCGGATACCGGATTAGGTATTCCCGGCAATGAGCAAGAGAAAATTTTTGAACCATTTTATCGCGGTAGCCACGGGCGCCGTATCGTGGAAGGGATGGGGTTAGGCTTAAGTATTGCCCGCGACATTGTCATCGCACATGGGGGAGCAATCAAAGTTGAGAGTGCGTCCGGGGCCGGCAGCACGTTCGTTTTGCAGTTACCGGTCGAAGTGCTGGCCGAGCCATAAAGCATTCTCCAAGCCTTAAGGTAATCATAAGGTTCGCTTATTCTTCTTATAAAGTCAAAATCTCTCGTCAGACGTATGATCTAAGCTTGGATCATACATTTGATATGAGGAGAAGTATATGAAAAAGAGAACCTTTTCACTTTTAAGTTGGGTGGTCCTTGGATTATTGGTCGTGACCGCCTGCAGCGGGGTCGGCTTGACCTCGCTCAATTTGACGAATCCGGCTGCTTCTAGCACTGCCACGCCGACACTGGTCGCGCCTGTACAGGGAAGTCTTTCCTCTGTTCAGGGGAGCGATCTTCTTTCGGCTTATCAGGGCACGCTGGAAAACATCTATAGCGCAGTCAGCCCGTCTGTGGTCAACATTCACGTGGTGGAGAAAGTGAATAGCTCCGACCTCGGTGGGATGCAAATCCCCAGCTTTCCGTTCTTCAACCAGCCGCAAGGTCAACAGCCTCCACAACAATTCCAGAGCGCCCTGGGCTCCGGATTTGTATGGGACACAAACGGCAATATTGTGACCAACAATCATGTTGTCGCCGGCGCTGACAAGATTGAGGTCACCTTCAGTGACGGGACAACAATTCCTGCCAAGCTGGTTGGTACCGATCCGGATAGTGATCTGGCAGTAATCAAAGTGGATGTCGGCGCGGACAAATTGCATCCGGTGACGCTCGCAGATTCGAATGCTATCAAAGTTGGGGAGCTAGCCATTGCGATTGGCAACCCGTTTGGCCTGGAAGGTACGATGACAACGGGCATTATCAGCGCGGTGGGGCGTTCTCTACCAACCGATGAAACGAGTCTTCAGTCTTACACAATTCCCGATATCATCCAGACCGATGCGCCGATTAATCCAGGCAACTCTGGCGGTGTGCTGATTGACGCGCAGGGGCAGGTACTCGGCGTGACATCAGCGATTGAATCGCCTTCGGGCAGCAATGCCGGTATTGGCTTTGCCATTCCTTCCGCCATTGTAAAGAACGTTGTCCCTGCTCTGATCAGCGATGGCAAGTATGTTCACTCCTGGCTAGGCGTCAGTGGAACATCCTTGACGCCCGATATAGCAACGGCCATGAATCTTGACCCTGCACAACGCGGTGCGCTGATCGAAGAAGTTTTACCGAACAGTCCGGCAGAAAAAGCTGGCTTGGAAGGCAGTAACCAGCAGACCACCATCGATGGTCGACAAGTGAATGTCGGTGGCGATGTCGTTACTGCTATTGATGATCGGCCTATTCTGCAAATGGACGATCTGATTGCATATCTCGTTCGCAGCACGAAAGTCGATCAAAAAGTTAGTTTGACCATTCTGCGAAATGGAAAGGAACAGGCCGTTGATGTGACACTGGCTGCCCGCCCATCTTCAGAAGAGCGAAATAACAACGATACAACCGCACCCTCACAGAACCTTGGAATCCATCTCGGCATCCTGGGAACGAATGTCGATCAGGGCATCGCCAAGGCAATGAATCTTCCCGATTATCAACAGGGCGTACTGGTAGAAAAAGTGGAACAAGGTAGCTTGGCGGACAACGCTGGGTTGCAACCTGGGTCAAAGTCTGTGACGATCAACGGTCAGGAGGTGACTATCGGTGGCGATATTATCACCGCCCTGAATGACCAACCAATCACCAGTGTTGATGATCTCCGCTCAGCACTGTCGCAGCTTCCTGCTGACCATCCATTGACGCTCACTGTTCTGCGGGATGGCAAAGAGATTCAAATCCAGGTGCAAGCAGGTTTATAACCGCTGCCCTATCCTACGAAAGTGTAAGGGCGACCTCCGGGTCGCCCTTACATTTTTAATCGAGGATTTTCTGATCCTCACCTTTTACCGGGGCTCGCTTTTACGTTTTGAACGTTGTATACTGGTACTCGGACAATCTAAAATGTAGGGCTAGTGCTGCCGATATTACTGTCTAACTTAATCTTGTTGGAGTACTATTCGGAAAGAGTTTACCGTATGGCAAAAAACCCCTTTGATATTAACCGTGCACTAAAGCGTATTGAGAAAGCGATTAGCCCTTTTAAAAAAGCGGCCCTTTTTGAACTTGCTGAGGACGGATTCAATTCTCCCTTCGAGCAATTGATTTCCTGCATGATCTCAATTCGCACGTACGATGAGGTTACGATACCTATGTCCCGGCGGCTGTTTGAAGTGGCTCGCACGCCCAGGGAAGTGAGCAAGCTCTCGGTCGCAGAGATCGACAAGCTCATCGGTCAATCCACATTTCATGATCGGAAGGCGATCCAGATCCGTGAGATGGCACTGCGTGTCCTCGACGAGTTTGGTGGCGAGCTTCCCTGTGACGAGGAAATCTTGCGCTCATTTTCGGGGGTTGGTCCCAAGTGTGCGCACCTCGTAATGGGGATTGCGTGTAAGGAGCCATTCATAAGTGTGGATATCCATGTCCATCGCGTGACCAATCGCTGGGGGTATGTGCAGGCATCCACACCCGAAAAGACCATGGTCCAGCTCGAATCGAAACTTCCCAAACGTCATTGGATAGACATCAATCGTTTGCTCGTTCCATTTGGAAAACATATTTGCACCGGCAATCTTCCGCATTGCTCCACCTGTCCCGTCTTGGATATGTGCCAGCAGGTAGGTGTAGACGCACATCGCTAATTCTTTATCTATCCGAGGAGGCATCGCATGCATCAGGTTGATCTTGAATACGCTAGTGAAAAGCTGGCACGACTACAATCGCAATTCCAGGTGGACATCGATCGAGATTGGGGAGATAACACCGGCACATGGCAGGCTGGTTATTGGGCGAAAGATGAGCTGGATAAGCTGGACAACATCCTGACCTGTTTCGCCGATTGCATTGGCGGTCCAGACAAACTTAAACAATGCACTGGCGGCGTGACCGTCAAGAAGGCTAATATCGGCTCGCATGGCGGTGAAGCGCTGTCCCACAAGGTGAGTCTTTCGACGAAGGGCTCGTTTTCCGCTTGGACCGTAGTCCACGAATTCGCCCATGCCTGGGACGCCAACTATGGTTGGGGATTATCTCGAGCACTCGAAAAATACACCGGTGGCTTCACCAATCCAACCTTAGCCTTGATTCGAAGACTTATTGGACTTTCTGATTCGGCGCGTTTTTCGGATGAAAACAAGCCGGGTCGCCGGGGACGATTACCCGGCTGTAACGCAGCGGGCTATTTCTACGGGGATAAACCAAGCGGCTCGAATTGGAAATTCAACCGTGTGGAAGACTTCGCCGAATCCGTTGCTATGTACGTAGGTTGGGGGCGCGGCAACGATCTTTCCAACTGGGCACATGCCCGACTCGATCGTTATACATTACCAGATGGAGCAAGCGACAAGAATTTTGGTGTCGATAATTGGACCTATTATCGAAAATATTTTTATCCAGAGAATGGTGATTACAGCAAAACGAAACGCTGGCAGTTTGTAGACGATCTGGTGAACGGAAAAGTAGCGATCTGATAAAAAATGCTTATAAAACACCGGGTATAATACTCTTTCGGAGGTTACATTTACATGGAAATTACCTGGTATGGACATTCTTGCTTTCGTCTCACCGAGCGCAATTATGCGACGGTGGTGACAGATCCTTTTGACAGCAAGGCGATTGGTTACGACGCGCTCAAATTAAAATCTGATATTGTCACCGTAAGTCACGACGCGCCGGGTCATAATAATGCAGATTCAGTAAAAGGCACATCTCACGTCATTGATGGTCCCGGTGAATTTGAAATCGGTGGCGTTTTTATCACCGGTGTGCAGTCGGATAGCGGTTCTTCGGGAAAGAAGAAAAATAAGGACGATGCCCCGCGCAATACGATTTATGTTTTCGACTACGACGGAATCACAGTCGCTCACCTGGGCGACCTGAAACAAACGCCGACACAGTCGGAAATTGAATCCCTCGGTACAGTCAATGTGGTGCTGGTACCCGTGGGTGGCGGAGGTGGGTTGAACGCTGCAAAAGCGGCGGAGGTCATCAGCTTGATCGAGCCGAACTTGGTTATCCCAATGCACTATTCGACCCCCGCTACAAAAATCTCGCTCGACTCGTTGAACAAGTTCATCAAGGAG
>DATHUN010000326.1:0-2073 GCA_035462205.1 Anaerolineales bacterium | reverse complement strand
AAAAGGTGGTAAGTAAGATTTGAGCCACCACCACCAAGATCAGCCTCTCCGGTGACGAAGAATCTCGGCGTGAGATTGGTCTTGCCACGCACACCTGCGACACCGTCCACCCAACCGCGGCTGCGGCTTGCGGTGACGCCGGGAAGCACGCCTGCATTGAGGGTCAGATCAGTTTTTAAGTGCCAGTAACGAACACCTCCCAGCACACCGAAGAAAGCTTCCTTCTCTGGATTATCGAAGATTCGATAGCCCACCTGAGGCTCTAAAATGAAAGTCTTAAAGTCGGCACTCGCACCGGAAAACAACGGACCCGGACTAGGTCTATCAGTGCCCAGGCTCGAGAATTGCAAATCCGTCAGGATAACTATCCGCTTTTTGCGAGCTTCAAAAGTCCCCATGAAACCGAAGTTCAGTTGAATATCAGAGTCAGTGACCCCGGTGTTTACGTCGACAGCCAGGGACCCTAAGCCGGCCCTGCCAGAGACACCTACGATCCATAAATAGGGAGTGAATTGAAAGTGCCACTGGTCAGCGGGGTTGGCTTGTGGCTGCTTGGCATCTGAACCGCCAGCGTTGATGGTCTCCAAAAGTGGAGCGCTCGCACGGGCAAAAAGGTTGGCAGCGCCCGCGCCACGATTAGGTTCCGCCTTCTCTGTAACGTTCAACGCAGTCACGCTGTTTGACACAGCTTGAACTTGCTGCTGTCCGTGTACAAGCGTTGTAAATGCCGACAGGACGGTGAGGATACAGATAAATCGCGACAGGTTCATGATTGATCCTCTTTCCTTACAGTTTCCCCAGGACTCTGCGGCACATAAGCGTCTCATTTTGAATTCTAGGCAAGGTTCGTCGGTCAAGTAACTGTCAGTATTGACAGTAATGGTCTAACTTCAGTCGAAGCTAGCTCGAACTGACAAGTTCTCGCCAACACTGGCAGATTTTTCGCGAGGTGATCACGTCAAGGTATTCGATTCGCTAGCCAGCTTTCGCCGAAAGCTTCTAGCATTTGGGGCAAGGTCAAGCAGAAGGATGACCGGCGGGATGCCTTGAAGGCGGCGCGGTTATCAGCCGTCAATCAGTTGCGCGAAGTGTACATCCGGCAAACTGAAGTACGGCAATGGCGCGCGTTGATCACTTACCGTCAACACCTGGTGGGCCGGCGCACTAAGATCAAGGGAACCGTTTAGGCCACCTGACGTGATGCCGGCTCAGGCTCAAGTGGGACAAGGTAAGTTCGGAAACTGATTGAGATGGCGAGAAACTCGTATCGGCCCTGGGAGCAAAAACTCGCGGTCTAGAATGAGAACTTGTCGCACCGTTGAATGAGAACCTTCAGCTCATTCGAGATAACTGTGGAAAACTCGAATAGAAGGGTGAAACGATCACAACCGAATTCCCCTGACACGACCCGGCTTCATAGAAGGGCCGATTTTGTGTTGCTAGCACAAGGTCGGTCCGCTGCATTTAAAGAGGCGTTCGCGCACAATAGCGCTCAATTTTTTGTCTCTTCATCGCACGTGATGATTCCGAGCGTGCAATGTCTTTTGGATACCAACTGATTTCCGAGACAGACCTTATACACTTTACTTGATTTTTCTCGCCTCAAACAAACGCGTAGAGCGCTGCATGTTCACCTGGATCACTTGTCCGCTGTCGTTCTTGATGAAAGTGAACGTCGCGTCCGCGTCCTTTACGAAGAAAGTAGTTTCCGATTCCGGAAACATCTCTGACTTAGGCCGATCGATCATGCTCTGCGGTGTGGGTATCGGCAGTGCCCTGCTAAACAGTTTGTCTCCTTCTCTGGAGACAAAGAGTATAAATCCCGGCGCAATCTCATACTCACCAACATAGGAATCATAGATTGCGGGATCAAGTTTGGCGATGACTTTCTCCCGCGGCTGAAAATCGGGCCAACCATACTCGGCCGCCACACTGCGGAGAATTTCGGTGCCCAGTTCCGCGCCATTTTCTCCGTTCGTCATCACTACGACGCCTCGCCCCGAATTCATGTAGCCCAACATGCGGCTTTTGTAACCAACATTCGACCCGCTGAAACTGAATCGGGCCGAGTCA
>DATHUN010000325.1:0-15257 GCA_035462205.1 Anaerolineales bacterium | reverse complement strand
CACCCGGTATTATCACGATTTAATGGAGATTCGCCTAGATTCCGGAATAGACAGGTTTATCTTGTAACCTTCATGAAATATGTTTACTTGCTTTAATCGTCCCATATTGTGGGTTTATTCGTTAATTATTCCAGGATTATCTGGAAGTAATCAGAAGGAGCTCATCAATATGGCAACTGTCAAAGGTTCAATGAATGCAATGAAGCAGGAGGGGAAACAGGCGATGAAGGAGGCTGCTTACAGCCCCACAGTGGAACGATTAACGCGGTTAGGATACGCCGTCAAGGGGTTCCTGTATCTGGCGATCGGGTTTACTGCCATCGCCGGTGCAATGGGTAAGAGCAAGACTCCCGCCGACCAAATGGGCGCAATTGCTTCCTTGACCAAACATCCCTATGCCGAACCAGTGCTATGGATCATCTTGATTGGCTTGGTCGGGTATTCGCTCTGGGGCGTGACGCGGGCGATCTTGGACCCCTTCCATAAAGGCTCAGATCTTAAGGGCTTGCTGGCGCGGGCAGGCTATTTGATCAGCGCCGCGACCTATGCTTCGTTTGCTATAGCCACCTATCAAATATTGCAGGGGGCACGTCATGGAAGCTCTACGAATAATTTGGTGCAGATGGTCGGCAAGGTTATGAATATGCCGATGGGACGCTGGATTGTCGGCGCGATCGGCGTGGCAGCTGTGGCGGCTGGGCTCTACCAGGTTTATAGCGGCATCAAAAAGGATTTTGAAAAAACCTTCGATCCCTATGCTCTCGATGCTGAGCAACGCCGGGTCGCAGTGCAAGTTGGTCGCTTCGGCATGATTGCCCGCGGCATCGTCTTCGCCATTACTGGTGGTTTCCTGGTATTGGCAGCTTATCAGGCGAATCCGGGAAGTGCGAAGGGCTTTGACGGCGCGTTTCGCTTCCTCGCCCATCAACCCTATGGCCTTTACTTGTTAGGGATTATCGCCGCGGGTTTGATGGCGTTTGGAATTTATTCTCTTATGAGTGCAGCCTGGTTCAGGCTGAAACGGTAAGCCGAGGCGATGCGCGATGTCGAAAGGTGACCGCAAGGGACGTGTCAAATTAATCGCTAACCCTTCCTCCGGCGATCCGGTGGAATCAGCCACGCGTCTGGAACAAGTGACCCGCTGCTTGTTGGACCTGGGTGTCAACGTTGATGTGGCGCTGGCTCATCCTGTCAAGGAAGCTGTGCCCATTGTCAGGAAAGCTGTTAAGAATGGTTATTCCACGGTGATTGCGATGGGCGGGGATGGCACCATCAGCGCGGTGATTCGGGGACTCGCTGGCTCCAAGGTGCATCTTGGCATTATCGCAGCTGGCACCGAAAATGACATCGCTACCAGCCTGGGAATCCCGGAGGACTTAACGGAAGCTTGTAAGCTCATCGCCTCAGATCACACCCGTGATTTGGACCTTGCCCAGATCAGCACCAAGGAAAAGAAGAAGTTTGTTTTCTTCATGGTGACCACCGTCGGCCTCACTTCGACACTGTATCCCGATATTAAGGATGTTCCGCATGGCGATCTTTCGAACATCAAGGATGCGGTCGTCAATTTTCTGCAGGCCAAACCAGACCCCAAGGTATTTCTGACGCTGGATGATGAGAGCAAAATTGAAGTGGAAACCATGCTCGTCACGATCACCAATACCCCCGTGATCGGGGCCAAGAATCTTGTAGCTCCCGATGCATCCACGGAAGATGGCTTGCTGGATATTGCCGTCTATCCAAATTTTACGAAAGCAGAGCTGCTCGCCTATTTCGCCAAAACGGCACAGCAGCGTGAAGTTCCCGATGGAAAGATACAGCGCTATCGGGCGAGCAAGATCAAGATCCGAACCGAACCCAAGCTGGATATCGCCGCAGAAGGCATCCTGCTTGGAGAAGGCAAGGCAAAGATCAAAGTCCTGCCGCGTGCACTGCGTGTCATCGCACCCGAACCGGGCGTGGGCGCCGAAAAGCCGCAGGCGGAAACGCAGGAGGACGTTCCTGCTCCAGTTTCCATATCCGTGGGGGCGGATTCCGAGTCACAATAAAGGTCAACCATGACCACGCAAACTCAAAAAAGAAAAGGAACATTTCCAATGTCTCGCGATCGGATTCTTACTGGTCAGAGGTCTGATGCAAATTTATCTCGCGGCCTGCGCTCGCCAGGGTGGCTGGCAATGTGGCCCCTCGTCGGCGTGGTTTTATTTTTGATCGGCAGCACTCTCTTCGGCGCGATTGCCTACAATGTGTGGACAAAAGGTCCCCTGCTGCAGTGGGACACACCGCTCAACAGGCAGTTCCATACAGAAGCGATGAGCTTGCCCGCTCGCATCATTGAATTGCTGATCTTTGGATTTTTTGTCGGCAAAGAACTGCTGCAAGTGATTGTAGTGATCTTGAGCGTGTATTTTCTATACAAGCGCTATTGGCCAGAGTTGTTGATGCTGTTGATCGGCTCCGGAGGCGGAGCAATACTCTGGTCCATTTTGATCGGTATTTTTAATCGTCCTCGCCCTACCGATCAAATTGGAATTGTCGTCACCGATAATTCCTTTCCCAGCGGACACACTATTAGCTCGATGATCTGTTATGGCTTTCTGGCTTACCTGCTGGTTCCCAAGATGCCGTCGCTCTTCTGGAAATGGGTGATCGTCATCGCATCCCTCCTGACCATGGCGTTCATCGGCTTTAGTAGGGTCTTTCTCGGCGGTCATTACCTGTCCGATGTGATTGCTGGCTATGGACTTGGTTTAGCCTGGGGTGCCCTGGTGTTCACAATAATCGAGAAGCTCTTTTTTAGAAGAAGAGCTGCTAACGCTAGATAAGGCGACTGGATTTTCAAATGGCAACGAATAGCAGGATACAGGCTGGTCTTCCCGCAACGACACTGAGCGGAGACTCTCGCAGGGATTTGCGCGCGCCCGGTCTGTTTGCTAGATGGCCCATGATTGGGATCACGATGTTTCTGTTGGGCAGCCTTCTGTTTGGCACCCTGGCGATTAACGTCGTAGACAAAAATCCCGCTCTGAGCCAGTGGGACCAGTCGACTGGCAAAACATTTCAAACCCAGGAGAAAAGTATACCCTCCTCAATCGGGGAATATGTCATTTTCGGCTTCTTTGTAGGTAGAGAGATCATTATCACCATAGGAACGATCCTGGCGATTTATTTTTTCCATAAACGTTTTTGGCGCGAGTTCATGATGGTGATGTGGGGTCCAGGGTTAGGTGGTCTGCTTTGGTTTACTCTCAGTCGTTATTTTGACCGTCCGAGACCGTCTACACAACTGGATGTGCTCGCAATCACAGACCCTTCTTTTCCAAGCGGGCATGTGTTAAGCGCCGTGCTTCTCTATGGTCTTTTGGCATATCTGCTGGTCCCCAAAATGCCGTCCCGGTTTTGGAAGTGGTTTGTCGCCATTCTGGCAATAGGCGTCACCGTGTGGGTGGCTCTGAGCCGTCTCCTAGTCGGTGGTCATTATCTTTCGGATGTGGTCGCAGGCTACGCCGTTGGCATTGCCTGGGCAGGACTGGTATACACCCTCGCTGAACGATTTTTCCCGAGAGAACAAACTGTAAGTACTACTCTGACAGAGAGACCCAAAACGGACGATGAACTCCAGGGTCTCCGTGCGCCGGGCATGTTTAAGAAGTGGCCGATCCTTGGTTTGATCTTGATTCTTTTTGGCAGCTTGAGCTTCGCGGCATTAGGATATAGCCTGCTCACGCACAGCCCTCTTGTGCAGTTGGATCAATCTATCTATGAGACGCTGATCGCGAAAGCCAAGACCGCGCCTGCCCGAATCAATGAGCTTATGATCTTTGGTTTCTTCCTGGGCAAACAAGTTCCGATCTTGATCGTTACACTGCTTAGTATTTACTTTGTTTATAAACGATACTGGCGTGAACTGGCGATGATACTCCTGAGCTCTGGAGCGGGCAGCTTCGTATGGAATTTCTTTGTCAATTATTTTGGGCGCCCCAGACCAGCCATACAAACGGGGCTTGCCGTGAGAGCGATTCCATCCTTCCCAAGTGGACACACGATGAGCGCAATCATTGTTTACGGCTTTTTGACGTATTTATTGTTGCCGAAAATGCCTTCGCGTTTCTGGAAGTGGACATTGGTGATCGCCATGGCGGCGGTGATACTTTTCGATGGTTTTAGTCGCATCTTCCAGGGCAGCCATTATCTGACCGACGTCGTCGGCGGCTATGCTTTGGGCATCGCCTGGGCTGCATTGGTCTATACCGTAATTGAAGTCATTTTTATAAGAAAGAAGGTCTAACATGGGAAAGAAAAAGAAGCTCGTTCAAGCAAAATTGATCGCAAATCCCGGTGCGGGCAAACCTGAGGAATCCGCCAAACAATTGGAGGTTGCCACGCGCCTGTTACAGCAACATGGGATCCAAGTCGACGTGGCGCTTGCCAAGCCCAAGGAGGAGGCGACTCCCATCGCCAAGCAGGCGGTCAAGGATGGATTTGACACGGTCATCGCCATGGGCGGGGATGGGACCCTCGAAGCGGTTCTGCGCGGGATGGTCGGCCGCAAGACGCCGATGGGCATTATCCCCATCGGGACGCAGAACAACATAGCTAAGAGCCTTGGCATTCCTACCGACTTGGAAGAAGCCTGTGCGTTGATCGCCTCCAAGCATATCCGTAAGCTGGATGTGGGACGGGTCAAAGTCAAGAATGGCAAGAAACTCTACTTCTTTGAGCTGACCGCGGTCGGGTTGGTAGCAGCCTTGTACCCGAAAGCAAATAAGCTCCAAGATGGAAAAGACAAGCTATCCAAGCTCAAAGATGTCGCCCTTACCCTCATGCATCAGGAGCCCGATCCCGTGGTGTATCTGACGCTCGACGACGAAAGCAAGATAAAAATTAACACCATGCTGGTCGTCGTCTCGAATGCCCCTATGTTCGGCGCCAACTTCCTGGTGGCGCCTGATGCGGCAGTGACCGATGGACTACTGGATATCTCCGTGTATCCCGATTTCAGTAAGACGGAATTGCTGGCCTATTATGCACAGATTCGCTCGGAGGGCTTCTCAGCCAATGAAAAGGTCCAACGCTTCCGAGCCAAAAAGATCGAAATTAAGACCGACCCCAAGATGGATGTCATGGCCGATGGCGTCATGCTCGGCAAAGGCAAGGTAGAGATCAAAGCGAAACGGGGTGCCGTCTGGATGATTACCCCGGAAGATCATATTGCTCCTGCGGCGCTGGTGAAAGACATTGCTGCGGAGCTACCTGCTCCCGTTTCTCCGGTGCCTACGCAGGAGTCATCAGTAACCGAAAGTTAGATAAAGGAAAGTTCCTATGGCAGAACAAGCAAAACCCGTGGAGAATGTAAAAGAAGTTGCCCAGCAAGCCGCGAAACAGGACGTCACTACCCCGCCAAAACGGGAGTATCGTACTTACTTATTCCTGATCGCTTTGGTTGCCGTGGTCGGCGCGTTTACCACATTGACCATTTTGGTCAAAACGACGCCTTCCTTCCCGATTGATGTGCAGATCACGCGAACGTTGCAGAGCATCAATTCTCCCATCTTTGCCGCGCTGATGGATTTGATCAGCTGGCCCGGGTTTTCGCCGCAAACTTACATCTTTCCCCTAATTATCATCGGCGTCTTGTATCTGTTTGGTTTTCATTGGGAGGCTGTGGCGACCTTGTTCGCGACGGTGTTTACTCCGATCGTTAACGTGATCGTCAAGGATTACATCCGGCGCCCGCGCCCCACCGTAGACTTGGTGCATGTATTCCGGATCCTGGATAGTTACAGCTTCCCCAGTGGACATGTGATGTTCTATGTGGGTCTCTTCGGCTTCATCTGGTTCCTGGTCTACACCCTACTGAAACGGTCCCTGCGACGCACCATTATGCTGGTCATTCTCGGTAGTTTTATTGCACTCGTGGGGATGTCACGTATTTACCTCGGACAGCACTGGGCGAGCGACGTCTTAGGAGCCTATCTACTGGGCACCTTGACGCTGCTGGTCAACATCTGGTTCTATCGTTGGGGCAAGAAGCGTTTCTTTGTCCGGCAGCCAGTCGCCCCGGAAAAGCCAAAGAATATTACGGGAGCTGAAGCGAAATAACCTGTAAATGTCTTTCTCCCAAAAGGACAGACGATACCCCGTTCGGTCACGAGCCTGAAGGGGCGAGCCGATATGAGCGACTGTAAGCGGCGCAAAATCCGTGTCGTTTTACTAAATTACATGGTAATAACAGATTCTACGTCCCTTCGCTCCTGAGAATGACATATCTTTGAATCATTCGCCCCGGTTTGGCGGGGCGAATTTGTTTTTACATTGCAAAGGTTGGGTTAATCAATCTTCGATATACTTCGCCCATGTTAAGTTCTGCGTCCATCCTCAAAGAGACATTCGGGTACGATACCTTTCGACCGCTGCAGCACGAAATTATTGAAAATGTACTTGCACGTCGCGATACGCTAGCCATCATGCCAACCGGGGGAGGCAAATCGCTTTGCTATCAAATTCCATCACTTTTATTTCACGGACTGACAGTTGTCGTATCACCCTTGATCTCGTTGATGAAAGACCAGGTGGAGCAGTTGCGTGCCTTTGGTGTGCCGGCGCTGTTCATCAACAGTTCGCTGGCGCCGCAGGAATATCAGGAGAACATGGACTATGTAAAGCGCGGCGAAGTCAGGCTGCTCTATGTTGCTCCCGAAACGCTGTTGACGCCGCGCATCCTTTCCCTGCTGGATTCGGTCCAGGTGGATTGCCTGACTATTGACGAAGCGCACTGCATCTCGGAATGGGGACACGATTTCCGCCCCGAGTATCGCCAGCTTGTCGCAGTGAGGCAGCGCTATCCCAACGCCGTCTGCCTTGCCCTCACGGCTACTGCCACTTCGCGCGTCCGCCAGGATATTCGGTCCACGCTCAAGTTCACAACCACCAATGAGTTTATCGCCAGCTTCAACCGCGAGAATTTATACGTCGAGGTCGCACGCAAATACGATGCGTATCAGCAGACGATAGACATACTCGAACGCTATCAGGATCAGTCTGGCATTATCTACTGCTTCTCGCGCAGGCAGGTCGATGAACTTGCCACCTATCTTGCTACAAAGGGATATTCGGTCCGACCGTATCATGCGGGGCTGGAGGATGCAACACGACGGCTGAATCAGGAAGCTTTCAGCCGCGATGACGTGCAGATCATCGTCGCCACGATCGCCTTTGGAATGGGAATCAACAAACCGAACGTGCGCTTTGTCATCCATTTTGATCTGCCTAAGAGCATTGAAAACTATTATCAAGAGATCGGACGCGCCGGACGTGACGGTTTGCCCGCCCATTGTTTGCTTCTCTATAGTTACGCGGATGTTGCCAAGATCAATTATTTCATCGATCAAAAAGAAGGCAGCGAAAAACGGGTCGCCATGCAGCATCTGGATGCAATCGTGCGCTATGCCGAGGATGAGATCTCCTGCCGCCGCAAACCGCTGCTGAACTATTTTGGCGAATCGTACACAGCCGAGAACTGCTCGAACTGCGACAACTGTACCTCCGCGCCTACCCCACTATCTGACATCACAATTTACGCCCAGAAGTTCCTCTCCTGCGTCAAACGCGCCGACGAGAAGTTTGGCGCCGGTCACATCGCCGATATTTTGCTTGGCTCGAAAAATGAAAAAATCCTGCGCTGGGACCATGACAAACTGTCCACCTACGGCATCGGCACCGATCTGACGAAAAAACAGTGGATGCACATCGCCCGCCAGCTCTTGACCATGGGCTTCCTCAAACAGGAAGGCGAGTATCACACGCTCAGTCTCACGCCGCGGGCATTGGAGGCGTTGCGAAACCGGGAATCCATTTTCGGGCGAGTGCAAGAGGCGGAGCGCGTCCGCACCAAAGGAACGAAGAAAGCGGAAATCGAATATAACAGCGCGCTGTTTGCCTTGCTCCGTCAAAAACGCAAGGAGATGGCGGATGAAGCCGGGGTTCCTCCCTATGTCATCTTCTCCGATAAGACCCTGGTGGAGATGGCTGCCTATTACCCGCAATCGGTCAGCAGCCTGTTGAAAATTTCCGGCGTAGGACAGGTGAAGTTACGCCAGTTCGGGGAAGCGTTCCTGGAGATCATTCAATCCTACTGTCAGAAACATCAATTGCAGGAGAAGCCGAAGGAACCCACTCGTGAGAAAAGTGATACGAATCGCCGGTACATCGCCGTGGCAGAAGCGTATAACGCCGGTGAGACAATCCCAAGCCTGATGGAACGATATCACGTCAGCATGAGTACTATCCTTGAGCACCTCTCACGCTATCTCGCCGCGGGCAACAAACTCCGCCAAGGCGAGGATCTGCAGGCCCTCACATCGTCCACGCCGGAACAGCGACAAACCGTTTTCGCCGCCTTTGAAGAACTGGGGACAACGTTTCTCAGGCCCGTCTTCGATAAGTTGAACAGCAGCCTAAATTATGATGAACTCAAAGTCCTGCGGTTGCTATATATGATTTCCACAGCCCCCGAAAGTTACTAATTCCTTACACACTCGCATGATTTAATCCAAGGCGGAAGGACCTTGTTTTCAGCGCGCCTATTCTTCGTCCCGCTTGACCGGCTTATCTGAGGTTTACGGGCGGGCTTCTTTCGGGGTATCATCAGGAAATTCTCCGCACGCCAACGAACTGCGGTAGTTTGGGAGGGGCATGCCTAAATTCGCAGTCTTGGCAGGCTGCTGCTAAATAGGGTTATAGTTTTAATGGTTTTGCTTGAATTCAGCGGGCAAAATGTTATAGAATAGTTCATTATTGTTATCGATTCAATGACCTAGGCAAGAAACCTCACGATGCTGTCTTCTTCTGCACTACCGATCAGCAGAATTAAAGTCCGCGTTCCGTTTCGCAGGCGGGAGCTGATTACTCGGGCGCGCCTGCTTGAGACGCTCTATGATCAGCTTGAGAAGCGCCTATTGCTGTTAGTGGCACCAGCCGGCTATGGAAAGACATCGTTGTTGGTGGATTTTGCCCAGCAATCTGAGATTCCCGTCTGCTGGGTTTCGCTCGACGTACTGGACCAGGAGCCACAGCGCTTTCTTCGTTACATGATCGCGGCTCTGACGGAACAATTTCCGAGCTTTGGGCGTGATTCACTTGCCGCCCTTGAAAGCATGACCTCGTTCGAGCAGGATGAAGAACGGCTGCTCATCACCATTACGAACGAGATCAACGCACTGATTAACGAGCATTTTGTCTTCATTCTCGATGATTATCACATGGTGTCTCATGTAGCGTTCATTGGCCACGTCATCAGCCGCATGATCCAATTGACCGGGGAAAACGTCCATTTCATTCTGGCTGCCCGCAACCTCCCAGACCTTCCCGATGCGCCGTTGATGATCGCCCGCAATCAAATTGGTGGCTTGAGCTTTGAAGAGTTATCCTTCCATCCCGAGGAAATCCAGCAATTATTTCAACAGAACAACAGCATTGACCTCCAAGTGGAGGATGCCAAAGCCATTGTGGAGAAGACCGAGGGCTGGATCGCGGCGATCCATCTGACGAATGGACACCTCGGCATGCTGCCACAGATGCATCCGCTCCAATCGACGCGGGAGCTCTTTGACTTCTTCTCACAAGAGGTGCTGCTCAAACAACCCGACCCGGTCCGTCGTTTCATGTTGATGACTTCCGTGTTCGATAACTTCGACGTTTCCTTGTGTGAACAGGTGCTCGAGCCATTGATGGATGGCGAAAAATTCGATTGGGCGGCTCTCTTTGAGGTGGTGCGAACGGCGAACCTGTTCAGCGTCCCTTTGGATAATGATGGGCGATGGATGCGCTATCACAACCTGTTCCAACATTTTTTACGATCCAAACTCCAATTTGAGCAACCCGTCCTGGCATGGCAAATCCAGTTGAATCTTGCGCAGGCTTACGAAGAGCAGCAATCCTGGGAAGAAGCGCTCGAGGTCTATTCCCGTCTTGACGATTATGAAAATCTGGTCAGGTTGCTGACCCAGATCAGTATGACGTTCATCCTGGCGGGTCGTCTGCTTACGCTCGCCAATTGGATCAATAAACTGCCCATGGATGTGGTTTACTCCCATCCGGCTTTGATGTCCGTTTTGGGTGTCATTCACACGAGTCGCGGGGATAGTCGCCAGGGATTGGAGCTTCTCGATCTGGCAGAATCAAAGTTTCGCGATTCTGAAAACAAAATCGAATGGACCACCACGCTTGTTCGGCGTGCGGAAGCGTTACGTCAGCTTGGGTTTTATGAGCGTGCCAACCGCGACGTGGAGGAGATTCTCGAGATCACTCGTGACTCTACCAATCGGGATATGCAATATACGTACGCGGAAGCATTGCGAATCAAAGGTCTGGTGATGTTCGCGATGGGTCACATGAAAGAAGCGCTGACATGGCTTCAGGAGGCCCTGCAGGCTTGTCGCTCATCTGGGATTCAAAGGCACATTCCTATTTTGGAGACCGAATTAGGAGTTGTTCATCGGCGACTCGGTGAACCAGAAATCACAGCACGGTATTATGCCAGCGCACTCAAAGCCTGGGAGAATCACGGGAACACAGGCTGGAAGGCGCGCTTACTTAACAACCTTGGGCTGTTGTATCACATGACGGGCCGGCTCGAGGAAGCCTATCCATTACTCCTGCAGGCGCGCAAGACCGCCGAGCGAAGTGGTTACCTGCGAACGCAAGCCGGGGCGCTGATCAGCTTGGGCGACCTGCTCACCGACCTCGGCGAGTATACATTGGCGTTTACTCACTATGATAAAGCGCTCACGCTGGCGACGACCCTCGGTAACTCGCAATATATTTTTTATTCCTCCCTGGGGGAGGCGCGATTACAACGATTGAAGGGAAGTGTGTCGCTGGCAACAGAAGATCTCAAGCGAACAGAGCTTTCCCAGACCAAATTGGGACTCTTCGAACGTGCTATCTTTAACCTGGAATTAGGCTGCTGCTGGCTGGAGATGGACAAGGTGGAGCTTGCAATCGATGTCCTGGAAGAGGCGGTGAATCTTTTCGGGCAGGGCGGAAATCAAATGGAGCAAGCCAATGCGCGTTTGTGGCTCGAAGCTGCATTGTCCGTCAAAGAGCCAGACTCAGCTATCGCTCGGCTCAAGGAACTTCTTCCACCGCAAAGAGAATGGAACCGGCCCACACCATTTTTGATCCAGGCGGGTAGGGTCTATCGCTGGTTAAGCAAGAAAGACAGCCGAATCCTGCAAGAGTCCGTTTTTCGCTCCTTCTTTGGAGGGGCGGATCGAATGCAGAAAATCCTACCAGATCTCTATAAGAAGCTGGAAGATAACAACAATTCGGCGGAACCTTCTCTACACCGCTTGGAAATCATTTCCTTCGGCAACGTGGAAGTGCGCTACAACAGCCGCCGCTTGGAACTGTCAGACTGGCAGACACGCGAGGCACGCGATCTATTTTTATTCTTGCTCCAGTCCCCCCCACTAACGAAGGAACAGATTGCCCTGGTATTCTGGCCTGATATTTCCCCGGCGCGACTAAAGATGCGGTTCAAGATCAATATGTACCGTATTCGCAAGGCAATTGGCCAGGATGCAATCTTATTTGAGGATGAGCGCTATCACTTCAACCGCGCCATCAACTACTTCTGGGATCGCGAAAAACTGGATGAAATATTCACAAAATTAAGATACACCACCGAAACCTCCAACCGCACAAAATTATTGGAGCAAGTGATTGCCGTGGTAAAAGGTCCCTATCTTGCAAACCTCGATGCAGAATGGATCGAACCGGACCGTTTCCGCTACCAGGAGCTTTACCGTGACGCCATGCTCGAGCTTGCCAATAGTTATTTGCAAGACGGTCGGACCCAGCAAGGCCTGACGGTAGCCCGTATGATCCTTCAATTTGACCCTTTGCTCGAAGCGGCACATCGTCTCATTATCGAGGCGTATGCAATCCTGCATGATCCGGCAGGAATGACACTGCAATACCGCCAATATGAGCAAGCATTGGATCAAGAGCTAGGGCTCGAACCTTCCTCAGAGATCAGCACCTTATATGAAAAATTAATGGCAAAAATTTGAGGCCACCTTTGTAACCGGGATTGGAGTAAATTTAGTCAACTCAAATCCAATTCATAAAAGGTGACCCCATGAAACTCTCTTTCAACCAAATCGCTCTTTCCTTCACACAGATCAACAAGACTCACCTGCAGTTCGCAATGATGGTTCTGACCTTGGTCATGCTCGTCCTAGGCGCAGGCGCCCCCGAAGAAGTTGGTGGCTCCGGGCGATAGTGATTCTTCTAACTGCCATTGCAACCGGTCTACTGGCCGGTTGGGGATATGCCAGGTGGCAGGGGGTAGCCTGGCAATCTCCTGTTTTTAGAGCCACCGGGCTGGTGGCTTTGGGTTTTTTACCACAGCTTTTGGCCTTTTACATGCCCTTCACTCGCAAATTATTAACAGATGAAGTAGCTTCACTCTGCCTTATTGCTTCTCAAATTCTACTGCTAGTATTTACTGCTTTGAATATACGCAATCCGGGTATGCCGCTTCTCGCTTTCGGTCTGGCGTGCAACCTAGTGGTGATCTTGGCAAACGGGGGGTTTATGCCTCTCTCGACGGCAACAGCCTCCCGCCTAGTCAGCCCCACCGTTTTGGATCGATTGGTAGTTGGCGAACGTGTCAGTAGTGCCAGTAAGGATGTTTTATTGCAGGAATCAAGCATTCGCCTCCCCTGGCTAGCAGACCGGTTCCTCCCTCCACAAGATTTTCCGTACCGGTTTGCCTTCAGCCTCGGCGACGTTTTTATAGCCGTTGGCACATTTTGGATACTTGCACATGGAAAATATAGTGATTCGTTTATTTCGTTTATTTAAGATTAGGAGTTAATTATGTTTACAAAACCGCTTACACGCCAGACGATTACTACTCATGATGTTTCTGCAGACATGGGTGCCATTCGCCGCCTGCTGTTGGCTGCAGCGATCAGCCCTCGCTTCTGCGCAGGCCTACTGCGCGATCCGGGATATGCTGTTCGCTCCGGCTTCGGAGGCGAGCAATTTCAAATCTCAGATACAACCATGAGCATGTTGACATCCATTCGCGTTTCATCGCTGCCCGAATTTATTCAGCAACTGGATCAAAATCTATCCCATAAACTGCTGGCAGCGGAAATCATACAGAACAACCTTTAATATGCCGCAAGGTTCCAAGGACTCCCCAGTCAGGTTTGTGCTACCTGAGGAGGTTCCCTTTTTGCTATTCTCAGAAGACCTTTTGACACGGAGCAAAAGGTGGATAAATTTTTGCATGCAACAGGAGGGAATCACCCAGGTTTGCATCGGGCAGGTCGATGAAAGGCATGTCATCCATTGGCTGACAGACTGTCCGCCCGAGTTGATCGACCATTTGTCTTCCGGGCAAACTTTACAACAGGTGATGCTAACGCAAGAGATTTTCACCTTCCGCAACCATGAAGAGTTAGTCAGCGGTGGTTTTTTTCCCTTACTGCGCAATCATCGTGTTGTTGGTATTCTGGGTTTACTAAGTAATCAAACAGATTATTTCAAGCCGGGCACAATCACCTGGATTAAGGCTTTATCCGTTATGATCTCCGATAGTCTTTTCGACCGGAAAGAAACCCCGGATGAAAAAAAGATTGAATACGAGATCACTAGGATGCTGCAATCCAGTCTGGACGTCCGTGACCATTTACCTAAGGTTCTGGAAGCATTAACGGATCTCTTGAATGCGGATGCTATCCTAATGCTTGGCTATTCTTTGCCTGTCAGGCGTTTTGAATTGCTCACCACGTATGGACTGCCAATGCCGCTACTGGCAAAAATCAGGCTGTTTTTCGAAGCCGGGTTGGCAGGAAGAAACCTGGATACACACCTCCCTGTTTGGATCGAGGATCTTCAGGAACCTAGCTCGGACCAGCGTCCAATTTGTCGACTCGATGAGGAGGGATTCCGAGGCTATCTCGCCATTCCATTGATCGGTCACAACGATCTGACCGGGATCATCGAAATTTTCTGGCGGAATCCACGACCGGTGCAGGTGTGGAATTGGGATTTCCTGGAACGCATCGCCGAGCAAACCGCGTTTGCCATCCAGCGGGCAGGAATCTTAAGAGATATCCGCCATCGCAACGAAGAATTGCAGACCAAATACAATGCCATGATCGAAGGGCTTTCCAAGGCATTGGAGCTTCGCGATATTGAAACCGAAGGTCATACCCGGCGTGTCAGCCAGTTCACGATGCGGTTGGTGAAACACATGCAGCTCTCGCCCGAAGACTGGGACGCGATCCGGCAGGGCGCATTGCTGCACGACATCGGCAAGCTAGGTATACCGGATGCGATCCTTCTCAAGCCCGGTAGCCTGACCCAACCGGAACGAAAAATAATGCAGCAACATGTCCTTTACGGATATAACATCCTGGCGCCTATTATCAGCGCCCGCCACACCTTGGATATCACCCTCTATCACCACGAACATTGGGATGGAAAAGGCTATCCGTATGGCTTGAAAGGCGAACAGATTCCATTAGTCGCGCGCCTTTTTACGATCATCGATGTGTATGACGCCTTGAAATCGGACCGTCCCTACCGTTCGGCTTGGTCACATTCACAGGTCATCCAGTATATGCGCGAACAAGCCGGTCAGGAGTTTGACCCGCACATTCTCAAGCTCTTCTTGGAAATTGCAGAAGAAATGAATTGATGATCCCTAAACTAGGGGGAGTGCGCTTATATTTCAGCCGTTTATAATGATAGGATGGTTTCAGAGTCCATTCAACCTTCCTGGGATGTAGTCATCGCCGGTGGCGGACCCGCGGGTTTTTTCGCCGCGATCCGTTGTGCGGAGCTGAATGCCCAATTGCGTGTGTTGATTCTGGAGCGGTCGAGTCAGACCCTCGGCAAAGTGTTAATATCCGGCGGTGGGCGCTGCAATGTGACGCATGCCTGCTTTGACCCGGCGAAACTTGTGACGTTTTACCCGCGTGGGGGAAATGAGCTGCGCGGAGCGTTCTCACGTTTTCAGACGGCGGATACCGTCGAATGGTTTGAGGCGCGCGGCGTGAAATTGAAGACCGAATCGGATGGGCGCATGTTTCCTGTCACCGATGCGTCGGAGACGGTTGCAGAGTACCTGCGCCATGCGGCGAAGACGGCTGGGGTCGAGGTGCGAGTGCGGGCAAGTCTACTCGGGGTGAAGAAAAACCCGGCAAATGGATTCCGCTTGGAGGTCCGGCAGGAAG
>DATHUN010000324.1:0-9094 GCA_035462205.1 Anaerolineales bacterium | reverse complement strand
ACGTGCCCAAAAGCTTTGGACACAAATTAGCCAGCAATGATGTATGGCACACCGCGCACCTGCCATAGCTTGCCAGCCACATCCCCTCTTGCTTTAATCGGTAATAACCTGGCGGGCACACCCGAATCGGGCATCCAAATGCGATCTTTGACCGGCAGGATGAACAACCCCTCTTCGTCGCCCACCGGAGTAAAATTTTCATTGGGTTCCTGCTTGTAAACCGATACACCGAGCCGCCGACACAATCTGTCTGCCAACAAAATTACATCTTCAGACGGCAGTCCAATTTCACTGATGTTCAAGATCTGGCGGCTGTCGAAATCCTCTTTGACGGCATTTTGCAGGTTATGGCGTGCAATGAATTCCAGCACATTACCCGCCGCATCGAGAAAATAGATGGAATCGGAATTCCAGCTATCAGAATGAAAGTCCTCTTTTCCGGTTCTATCTCGTAATAAGGGCGTTCGAGAAGAAATCCACTGTTTGGCAGAGTAGTATTGATTTTCGGGAATATTGAAGGCAAAATGATAGGCGTCCTCGAAATCGGAGGGCGCCTGTATGAAGACCAGTTCCGTAGTTCCCACCTGGATCTCTAAGCCAAGATCTGTAAATTTAGTGGATAACGCAAGGATGTTGGAGTAGAAATCTTGTTGTGCCTGCAAATCTACCGTTAAAAGCTCTAATCTTTGAATATTCATAAAACTCCCTTCGTAAAGCGCTGGAACCTTTGCCATGGTCCCACCGTTAACTCTAAAACTAGAGTACTATTCCTCCCGCATCCAACGCTTCACCGCCGCACGAGGATGTTCATAGCGTTCCATTTTGTCAATCAACGCGTTTGGGTCGGCTTCGCAGAACAGCACGTCACGATGTTCCTGGAAGATAAAGCCTTCCTGAACGGCATGGTCAATGGCAGCGAGTAAAGGAGCATAATAATTCTTGACATTCAGCAAGCCAACCGGCTTTTCGTGAGCGCCAGTCTGTGCCCAGGTGACAGTCTCGAATAATTCATCAAATGTGCCTAGACCGCCCGGAAGTGCAATATAACCATCCGCCAGCTCATGCATCCTTGCCTTCCGAGCATGCATGCCTTCGACAACGTCCATTTGCGTAAGACTCATGTGTGCCAGCGCAGCAGTATTCATGGTAGGGATAATTACTCCGGTCACTTCCCCACCTGCTTCGAGGATACCATCCGCAACGGCACCCATCAGACCCGTTTTTCCGCCGCCATAAATCAAGCGGAGTCCACGTTCCGCCAAGGTTCGCCCCATTTGACGGGCAGCCGCCAGATAGTCGGCGTGAACCGTGTCTGACGATCCACAGAAAACACAAATCGATTTCATGACAGTTCCTGTTTTATGCATCCAAATTTGATATATTCTTCGTTATTGAATCTATAGGCTTTTATACCTTGCAATAATTGTAACCCTTTGTAAACAAATTCTAATCATTTTCCTACGCGGACTCTTCCCGCTTTTTGGTAGAATCGTCCCATAGAAATAGGAGAAAACTATTATGGCAGGAATGGAGCGTTTTACACAGCGAGCACGACGCGTCCTCAGTCTCGCGCATCAAGAGGCTGAACGCTCTCGCAATAATAATATTGGTACAGAGCACCTCCTTTTGGGTTTAATGGATGAAGAAGGAGGCGTCGCAGGCCGTGTCCTGCGAGAACTCGGAATGACATCAGACCGCGTGCGTGAAGTGATCCGCCGCGTTACAACCAGCTCCTCCAGTTTTGATCCCAATCGCGTCGAACTTGCAGGCGAGACCCAACAGGTTCTCGAGCATGCAGTCGAAGAAGCGCGCCGCCTCGGTCATCACTATATTGGAACTGAACATATTTTGCTTGGATTAATTCGTGTGGATAGCACGGCGATGGAAGTGCTCCGCCGCCTGGGCGTGACACCTGAACAGATTCGCAGGCAGACTCGCCGCGTACTAAATGAATCCGCCTCTTCCTCCCCGACACCGACCAGCTCCGGTCCTTCACGTGGCGCACAGGCGAATCCGAAGACTCCGCTGGTGGATCAGCTTGCTTCGGATCTAACGTCGAAAGCCGAAGAGAAGAAGCTGGATCCGGTCATCGGTCGCCAGATGGAGATCGAGCGTGTGATCCAGATTTTGGCTCGCCGCACCAAAAACAATCCGGCATTGATCGGCGAACCGGGTGTCGGTAAGACCGCCATCGTGGAAGGTCTCGCTCAGCGCATCGTGGACGGTGATGTCCCGGCTCCCCTGATGAACAAGCGTCTGCTGCAGTTGGATGTGGGGTCACTCGTAGCCGGCACGATGTATCGTGGCCAGTTCGAGGAAAGACTCAAGCGCGTGATTGATGAGTTGAAACAATCCGGCGCAATTTTGTTTATTGATGAAGTCCATATGCTGGTCGGTGCAGGAGCCGCTGGTTCCTCTGTCGATGCAGCGAATATTTTGAAGCCTGCGTTATCACGTGGTGAATTACAAGTCATTGGCGCCACCACCATGGACGAATACCGCAAGCATATCGAGTCGGATGCTGCGCTCGAGCGTCGCTTCCAGCCGATCACTGTGGATGAGCCCTCCGAGGAAGAGACAATCGAAATCCTCAAGGGAATCCGCGCCGCTTATGAAGAGCACCATCATTTGGTGATTTCCGATGAAGCCCTCGAAGCGGCTGCACATCTCTCCTCCCGCTATGTTACTGAGCGTTTCCTCCCCGACAAGGCAATCGACCTGATTGATGAATCTTCGTCGCGTGTCCGCATGTACAAGAGTGAAGCGGCAAAAGAATCAAAGGATTTATTTGGGCAATTAAGACAGGCTCGCCAAAACCGTTCCCTCGCTCAAGAAGAAGGCAACAGTGAAGATGTGAAGGAATGGGAGGAGCGCGAAATCGAGCTTGGTGAGCAGATCGAACGTCTGCGCACTGGCTGGGATCGTGCTACGAGCCCCGTGGTTTCGGCGGAGGATATTGCCGAAGTGGTCTCCATGTGGACGGGTGTTCCGCTGATGCAATTAGCGGAAGAAGAATCCCAGCGTTTGCTCAAGATGGAAGACGAGCTCCGTAAGGGCATTATCGGTCAGGAAGATGCGATTCTCGCGATCTCACGTGCTGTCCGCCGTGCCCGTGCCGGGTTAAAGGACCCGCGCCGCCCGATTGGCTCATTCATGTTCCTCGGTCCAACCGGCGTTGGCAAGACTGAATTAACAAAGACGCTCGCCAAGTTTATGTTCGGCAGCGAAGAAGCCGCTATCCAGTTGGATATGTCCGAGTTTATGGAGCGACATACCGCTTCCCGTTTGGTGGGCGCGCCTCCAGGATATATTGGCTATGAAGAAGCCGGTCAATTGACCGAAGCGCTGCGCCGCCGCCCGTACTCCATCGTCGTATTCGACGAAGTGGAGAAGGCGCATCCTGAAGTGCACAATATGTTGTTGCAGATCATGGAAGAGGGTCACCTGTCCGATGCAAAGGGCCGCAAGGTTGACTTCCGCAACGCGATCATCGTCATGACCTCCAATATTGGCGCGGATATGATCAAGCGCCAGTCCTCGCTCGGTTTTGCGCTCAAACGTGACGAAGCGGCTGAAGAGCGTCTGTCCTACGAAGACATGCGCAAGAAATTGAATGAGTCCCTCAAGCGTGCGTTCCGACCGGAATTTATTAACCGCTTGGATGCAGTCGTGATCTTCCGGTCCCTCAACAAGGAAGACATCCAGAAGATCGTCAAGCTCGAGCTTGATAAGGTTGCTGAACGCCTCACGGAGCACAACCTGGTTCTGACCGCTACCCCCGACGCTCTCGGCACTCTGGCAGATCTGGGCTATGACGCCGAGTTTGGCGCCCGCCCGCTGCGCAGAATTATCCAGCAAAAGGTGGAGGATCCACTATCGGATAAGCTCTTGAGTGGTGAATTCCACGATGGAGATGCAATTGAAGTTATCATGAACCCGCAAGGCGAAGTGGTGCTCGAACGGGCAAGTGAAGAAGAAGAAGAGAAAGAAGCGCCCGCCGTGTAACAAAATAGTTTCCCCGCAGGGGCAGGTCACAAGCCTGCCCCTGTGTTTTCGTAATACTTCGTTAATAATATTTGACAGGAAGATGTCGTCTTAGTGATGAAGAAATCTAGTAGAGGAGTGATCATATGGAACAGAATTTGATGACCGCAACGTTTGCAGGTGGATGTTTCTGGTGTCTCGAAGCCGTGTTCGATCAGATGAAGGGCGTGGAATCGGTGGAATCTGGTTACACCGGCGGACATGTCAAAAATCCGTCTTACGAGGAGGTTTGTAACGGCGATACGGGACATGCAGAAGCGGTGCAGATCCGCTACGATGGGAATGTGGTTTCATACCAGGATTTGCTGAATGTATTCTTCGGCATCCACGATCCCACCACGCTGAACCGCCAGGGCGCCGATGTGGGCACCCAGTATCGGTCCGCGATCTTTTATCATAATGAAGACCAGAAGAATATTGCCGAGAAATTTATCAAGGATTTGGAGTTGGAAAAGGTTTTCGATAAACCCATCGTGACCGAGGTCGTTCCGTTGGATAAATTCTATGTCGCCGAGGATTATCACCAGGAGTACTTCTCCAAGAATCCGTACCAGCCGTATTGTCGGGCGGTGGTCTCGCCCAAGGTAGCAAAATTCCGCCGGCATTTCCATGAGCTGCTAAAAGTCGAAGCCATGTAAGGGAAACTTCGGAAGTCTTGAAGACTTCCGAAGTTTTTTGTTATACTAGCGTCTCTTTATGGAAATCTACCGAATTCCCAGCTTCTACGTGCGCGACCTGCCGATTTATGGGGACATTGTTCTGGCGCCTATGGATGGCTATTCCGACTGGCCGTTCCGGTCCATCTGCCGCGCCTTGGGTTCGGCAATGAGCTACACCGAATTTGTAAAAGTCGAAAAGATCCTCAGCCGCTCGAAGGAGCCTGCCAAACGCCTCTATTATGAAGAAGCCGAGCGACCGATTACATTTCAAATATACGGCGATGACCCCGACCTGATCCTGAAAGCCGCGCTGCGAGTGCAGGTACTCAACCCGGATATTATCGATATCAATATGGGCTGTCCTGCGAAAAGCATTGCCGACCGCGGCGCGGGCGTGGGCATGATGCCGACTCCCTTGAAGATCGCTCGCACGTTCCGGAAACTCACCGCAGCCTTGAGAGTTCCGGTGACAGGGAAGATCCGCATGGGATGGGACCGCAACCAGAATTACAAGTTGATCGCCCGCATCGTGGAAGAGGAAGGTGGTTCGCTAATCGCCATCCACGGCCGGACGAAGGAGCAGCGTTACAGCGGCGATGCCAACTGGGATGCGATTGCCGAGGTGAAGTCACGAGTCAAAATACCGGTCATCGGTTCGGGTGATATAAAAACCGTTGCCGACATCCAGCGTATGAAACGATATACAAACTGTGACGCGGTCATGATCGGACGCGCCGCGATCGCCAATCCCTGGATCTTTGCTGACTTGGATCGTGAACAGGTATCGCCCGAGCTGCTGCAACAAACCGTCCAGGAGCATCTGCAAAAGAGCATCCAGTTCTACGGCGAAGAGGACGGACAGCGTCTCTTCCGTAAGTATGCCGTGCAATATTTGCTATTGAGAACGCTGGACCGCGAATCACGCAAAGAAATCCTGAAAGAACGACCTTCGGGGGAATTTTTGGAAATGTTGAATCAAATTTACGCAGTGACCGCCCAATAATTTAGAACATAAATTCTGATATACTTTGTAGGGATAATCAGCTCGCTTTGCGTCATGCGCGAGCCTGTCCCTACAATGAGGTTTTAATGGCAAAAACACATACACGTTATGTCTGTCAGGAATGCGGGCGTGTCGCCGCGTCCTATATGGGAAAATGTCCGCAGTGCGGATCATTCAACAGCATGGTGGAGGAAGTCATCCACGATGAGCCGGCGACGAAGAGCACCGCGGTTCGCGGTCTGACGGGACGTTCGGTGCCCCGTTCGATTGGCGATATTTCTGCTGATGCGGAGGATCGTATCAACCTCCCGATCGGCGAATTTGCACGTGTGCTGGGTGGTGGAATCGTGCCCGGCTCTATTGTCCTGGTAAGCGGCGACCCTGGCATCGGCAAGTCCACGCTGATGTTGCAAATGGCGATGGAAATGGCGGTGACGAAACGCGTGCTCTATGTTTCGGGTGAGGAATCGGAGCGGCAAATCAAAATGCGCGCAACTCGGTTGAGTGGAGCCGACGGGACGCAAAATACGGTGGCTTTACCTGCAAACCTTTTATTGGTAACGGAAACAAACCTTGAGATCATTCTCAATCATGTAAATGAGGTCAAACCGGATCTGTTGATCGTTGACTCCATTCAAACAGCATATCTGACCAGCCTGGATTCCTCTGCCGGCTCGGTGAGTCAGGTACGCGAGTGTTCCTCGCAGCTTCGTGAGCTGGCGAAGACAAGTGGCATCTCGGTATTCGTGATTGGGCACGTTACAAAAGAGGGAACCATCGCCGGTCCACGCGTACTCGAACATGTAGTCGATACGGTCCTCTATCTAGAAGGTGACCGCTTCCAGGCGTATCGTCTGCTGCGCTCGGTGAAGAATCGTTTTGGTGCGACTTCGGAGGTAGGCGTGTTCGAGATGCGCGAGAAGGGCCTTGCCGAAGTCACCAATCCATCCGAGGCATTTCTTGCCGAACGAATGATCAACGCCGCCGGGTCGGCGATTGCGGTGACGATGGAGGGTACACGTCCGATTCTGGTGGAGATTCAAGGTCTCACCTCTCCCACCCAATTTGGTAATGCGCGTCGCACCGCCAATGGTGTGGACTTCAATCGTCTGTTATTGATTGCTGCGGTGCTGACAAGACGCGCCGGCTTGAAACTTTCGGAGCAGGATATTTTCGTCAACGTGGTCGGCGGAATTCAAATCGACGAACCTGCTGCCGACCTTGCGGTTGCGGTGGCAATTGCTTCTTCCTGGAGGGACGTCTCCGTCAAAGCAGATGCGGTCTTGATCGGCGAGATTGGACTTGCCGGAGAATTGCGCATGCCCAGTCAAATGCAGGCGCGTTTACGTGAAGCACAAAAGCTTGGCTTCAAAACTGCGATCGTCCCCAAGGCAATTCGCAAAGGTGAAGGGTATCCAAAGGGAATTGAGATCATAGAAGTGCGCTCCATTACACAGGCGTTGGACGCGGCATTCGCTCAACGCGAAATCCCTAAAGGAAGACAAATCGCCCAAGCTTAACCTCAACCTTAACCCCTCTCCTGGCAGGAGAGGGGATGTTAACTTGCCATTTTCCAAACTGTGCAATCTTCCCGAAAGGGCGTAATTCAGAGCAAAATCATGGGGTTTATCACCCACAACCCATCACATGATTTACGCAAAAGGTCACAACTCATCCGTGACCTCTATCACTTGCACGAATGTTAGCTGGACAATAAAATCATCTTATAGAGACAGATATTGTCTGTTTTTGCACCGAACCATAATTAGCCAAACTTGACAGCCAGTTTCAAGCTGCAGATGCCAGAGTTTAGCTGTTTATGAAACAAGTGGTAGAAAGAAAGGTTATCATGCAAATCACTCGTCAGGCGGACTATGCGGTCCGTGCCGTGCTGCACCTGGCACGAATGGGTAACACAGAGCGAGCCGCCACCAGTACTGTTGCCAGGGAACAACATATTCCCCCTTCATTCTTGGCAAAAATCATTTCTCAGCTTTCCATTGCCGGACTCCTGCATACATCCCGCGGTGCGCGCGGTGGGGTAACGCTGGCGCGTGACCCCCAGGATATTACCCTGCTGGAGGTCGTTGAAGCTATTGATGGACCCATCCATCTGAATGAGTGCGTTGGCAACGAAGGCGTCTGTACCTTTGACGATAACTGCCCGATCAAGCCGGTTTGGTGCAGCGCTCAGGAAGAGCTGATCAGCCGCTTGAAAAGCACCAATTTTGGGGATCTGTTAGCGCAAGCCGTTTAGAAAATTGTTCTCCAATGCCTCCCGGCGTACTATGGCTGGGAGGTTTTTATTTATGCCTAAAATAGATATTCCTTTTGAAACTCTGATTCAACAACTGCACAGTGCAGATTGGAACGCGCGTTGTGATGCCGCCTGGCTTCTCGGACAAAGCGGCGATCCACGCGCCGTGAACGTTCTCCTGGCAGATTTAAAAGATGTGGATGTGGATTGGCGGGTCAGGCGGAATGCGGCCCAAGCGCTGGGAGCACTGCGCGACCCGCGCGCGACTCAACCACTGCTGGCGTTACTCAAGGATCGAACCATGACGGTCCGCCAGCGTGCCATCGTCGCGCTCGGGCGAATCAAGGATCTGCAAGCCTTGCCCACTGTATTGGAGGTTCTGCTAGAGGGAAAACAAGAATCTTATGAGGCATCCAAGGCGATTCGCAAATTCGGCAAAAAGGCATTGCCAGAAATCGTCAAAGCTTTTGAACGCAGCAGCAACCAAGACCTGCTTTTGATGCTGGTCGATTTGAAATATGGCGGCGTATTTGAGCTTCTTCTTAAACTGTTGGAAAGTGATGCGCCTGCCTCTCGCCAAGTCGCGATTCAACAACTCGGAAAACTCGCTGATGATCGAGCCATTCCTTATCTGATCAAGCAATTGGATGACAACAATCCAACCCTGCAGAGTGAAGCTGTCGTGGCGCTTGGCATATTGCAGGCGACCGAAGCGATCCCGGCCCTGTTAGAGCTTTTGAAAGACGATGAATTGTACGGTCCGAGCTCGGGACTCTATCATGCTGTTACCGAGTCCTTTCAGATCTTTGGCGAGATTACAGATGAGATGCAGAACGCATTTCCAGGAAAGTACCCCGCCATGTTCAATATGGGTGGCGCGCCGCTTAGTCTTCCGGAAGTATTGGGGTTGCTCGGAAATCAGCAACCCAGCATTCTGAATGATGCCCTTTCCAAGCTGCAGACAGGCTGTACAAAACCAGATACACTTCCTCAATCCACCGCGGACTCGATCCATAAAGCAGTGGAATCGACAGCCTGGAAATTCGGCGTCATGCTTGCAGATGCGCGAGATGCAAAGCAAGAACGCCTCACACGTCTCATCACATTTCTAAAATCCGAATCGAGTGTGCA
>DATHUN010000323.1:0-7729 GCA_035462205.1 Anaerolineales bacterium | reverse complement strand
AAACTTCAGAAGATAACGTCATGGACTTGTTCCGCCGGGCACAGATTGTTGTCCTACCGTATAGCGCATCGACCGGATCCTCCAGCGTCCTGTACCAAGCCGCGACCTGGGGACGGGCGGTTGTGGCGTCCGACTTAATCGAAATCAAAAGGCTGGTGATGGAGAGCGGTCTGCAGGTTGGGTTTTTCACCAGCGGCGATACACACGGCTTGTGCACGTCAATTCGTGAACTGCTTGATTCCAGGGAAAAGAGAGAAGCGCAAGCGATTCATAACTTCCATGCCATCCAACGGGCACGGCCGCATGAGACCTGTAGAAGGTATATCCAGGCATTCAACCGCGCCTTGGAGAAACGACGCAGTCCAAAGCGGATCGCCGCACCCGTAATCGGGAAGAAATCTACATGATGCCGCGCCGCGTTCGCTTGGCGGTTCTGCTTGCCTTCGTAGGTCATGGGTTGTTTATTCTGACGGGGCGTTATCGTTTGAGCTATGACGCGTATACACACATGTTGTTTGCAAACCATTATGCCGAAAACTGGTTTTCCTTATGGGAAACGCGCTGGTATACAGGTTTCCCTGTCATTTCCTATCCGCCGCTCGTGCATCAATGGATTGGTTTGTTCATTCCTTTCTTCGGGTTTGACAGAGCCTTTGCGCTTGTTTTATGGATCGTGACCAGCCTCTATCCGCTTGGTATTTACGCCTTTAGTAGAATCTTCACGGCAAGGACCGCAGCTGCATATGCCGCGCTTGTTTCAGCGCTCCTGTTGCCGATCTATGTCACGGCGCATATTTTTGGGCAGTTGCCATTTCTCGCCAGTACTCTAGTGGCATTATTCGCTGCCGCGAGTCTCAACCGGTATCTGCACGAGGGAGGTATCCACAACTTTACTTTATCGGTATCGCTGCTCACTACTTCCGTAGCGATGCATCACGCGACGTTGATGGTCCAGCCTTTCTTGATCTTGGCAGTTGTCGTCCACGCTTTCTTCTCCATCGAACGTTCGGGCGAAACGTGGCAGAGGCAGCTTATTAGACTCGTTTCATTTGGTCTGAGCTCTGTCATCACAAGTTTCCTGGTCATTTTTCCGTTCTGGCAGTGGGGTGCGGCACAAACCATGCAAACGCCCATTGACCACCTCTCACGGCACAATTTCTTTACCGACCGGCTCGCTCTATCAATTTTCTTTTTTCCGCTCTACGGACCGCTCATTGTGATCGTTCCGTTTCTGTTCCGAAAGTGGCATCGCCACTTTTGGGGTTTACTTTTTTCTTTTACTCTTCTGTTCCTGCTCGGGTTGGGAGGCACGACACCGCTTCCGCGAATTTTCTTTGGAGTTGCCTGGGAGTGGCTGACTTACGACCGCTTCGCCTTCTGGGCATGTTTGACTTTGACCCCGTTTTTTGGGATCTTTTGGATTGAACTCAAGCGCCGATGGAAGGTCCGCTCTCTTACGAAACCGGTTCCGCTTACGCTGCGAAGAAGCTTTCTCGCTGCCCTAGTGTTTTCCGTGTTTACCCTGACCGCCCTTGGAGCATGGCTTACACCGCTTCTGTTCCCATCTCAACCAAAGACCATTGACATGCAGCCGATCGTCCACTTTTTAAATGAGAACAATAATTCGCAATGGCGTTATCTCACATTAGGATTTGGCGATCAATTTGCCTATCTAAATTTGCTCACACATGCCACCACGATTGACGGCAGTTACCACACCGCGCGGACTCTGCCCGAACAGCGCGACAGCGGAGTCGGTCAGGTGGATACAGCTTATTGGGCGCTCAATGGCATGAATTTGATCAAACCAATTTTGCAAAAATCAGGAGAGCGTGCGGTCCGTTGGGTATTCGTAAATCCCAAAACATTAGAGGCAATAAGCCTGCGCTGGGGCAAAATCCATCGCAGTCCTTTCCTTCCACTTCTGGAGGAACTTGGCTGGCACAAAATTGAGACTCTTCCGAACGGTATCCTAGTGTTTGAAAATCCCAATGCAAAGGCGTTGCCGCTAAATCCGAGACCCCAGTTTCCGCTTTTTACTTCCTTTGCGTGGGGAGTGTTTCCTTTGCTTTCGTTTGTCACCTCCATCACTTTGAGTGCTCTGCGGGTGTATCCAATTCAAGCGGCATGGGTAATTCGAAAGACATACGCATTCGTGATCAGCTTGATCCCTCTGGCGCTCAGTTTCTGGATCTATCGCAGAATTGGAGATTTCTCTCACCCGCGCGTCTACTTTACTTATGATAATGCGTTGTTTTTCCTCAGCGACGCGCTGGTTCTCCTCGCAGTCATTTTATGGCTGGCTGTTAAAATCTCCCAGGCCTCCAGTAAAGCAGACATACCACTAGAAATAACTTCCGTTCCATCCCTTGTACTTGCTGCTTTTATTCTTCTAACCACTTTGAGTATCCTCTGGTCACGCGACTGGCATACATCGCTCTACATCTCTCTACATTTCTGCATGATTTTTTTGTTTATCCTTTCCTTACGGGACTGGTACGAGTCCTGGAATGTAGCTATTTTTGGACTATGTGCGGCGCTCGGCATTCAACTCATTGCAGGCTTTGTGGAATTTGGATTGCAATCCACTGCGTTCTTGCAATCCTTCCGCTTGATGTGGCCCGGCATTCTTGACCCCTCGTTGCGCGGCGCCAGTGTAGTCCAACTCGCCAATGGATTGCGAGTCCTACGAGCGTATGGGACATTACCTCACCCGAATATCCTCGGAGGATTTATCCTGATCCTGCTGCTGGGACCAACAACACTTTTCCTCACCGATAAAAAGCCCAATTACTTAACGTTAATATTGCTTAGTCTGGGAATGATTCTGCTCGTCCTTACCTTCTCGCGTTCGGCCTGGCTGGGGACGGTTGCCTTCACCATAATTCTGATGATGAAATCTAAATATCTTGGGCAGAGAAAGCTTAACCTTCTGCTCGCCATAATTGGTGTGACAATCGTTCTGACACTCTTTCCCTTACGAGGGCTTCTTTTCACCCGCGTCTACGATCAAGCCGTGACAACCGAGCAAATCTCCACAGGCGGACGGTCATGGCTTGCTCGACAGGCGTTCGACATGGTTCGAAAACATCCATTGACAGGTGTAGGCGTTGGCTCCTTCGTGCTTGAACTCGCAAATAATTCCCTGGACGGTGCGCCCATCGAACCAGTTCACAATACAATTTTACTGCTCACCGCCGAGCTTGGTTTGCTTGGGGGAATACTGCTGTTCGCTCTTTGCTTTACGGTCGCAAGAATTATTATCCGATCCAGATCGCCTCAGGCTATTCTGGCCGGTGCGCTGGTGACAGGGTTGGGCATAATCAATCTCTTTGATCATTATTTCTGGACCATCGCACCGGGCCGTGTGATGCTTGCTCTGGCGCTCGGGCTGTGGGCGGGACAGGTAGCACACGATGCGTGAGATCGTTGTCAACGGGCGCTTCCTCTCGCGCCGGGTCACCGGTGTAGAACGCTACGGGCGCGAAATCCTGGCGCTTATCGGCAACAATTGTCGGGTCGAATCGACGCGGGTAAACAGAGTTGCAGGTCATTTGTGGGAGCAATGCATCTTGCCGCCGAAGCTAACCTCTGATTCCATTCTGTGGTCACCTGCGAATACGGGTCCCTTGATGGTGCATAATCAGGCATTGACCATCCATGATCTGAGTCCGCTGGAGCATCCGGAGTGGTTTCGAAAAAGTTTTGCCACATGGTATCGCTTGTATCTGCCAATCTTAGCGAAGCGGGTTCGGGTTATTTTCACACCATCAAACACTGTTAAGCAGAAAGTGGTGGATCGCTTCGGTGTCAACCATGTAGTTGTTGTGCCCGATGGTGTCAATCTATCGTTCTTTCATCCGGGCGCTCCATCATGCCTGGATTCGCTCCCGGAACGCTTTATATTATTCGTGGGTACCTTACAGCCAAGAAAAAATCTGCAGACCTTGTTGAAAGCGTGGGATGAAATTAAAAATGAATACAAAGACTTGTGGTTGATCATCGCTGGCGGTGAAGCAAAAATTTTTCCAGGAATGCACCTTACCGAGAATGAGCGTGTACAGTTCTTAGGGTATGTACCAGAAGATGCATTGCCTGGTTTATATGCCAAGGCGACATTGTTTGTGCTGCCTTCTTTAGATGAAGGTTTTGGCTTGCCCATCCTGGAGGCGATGGCATGTGGAACACCGGTGATTGCTTCAGATGGTGGCGCGTTGCCTGGAACGGTTGGCGATGCAGGCTTGCTGTTCAACACTTGCGATGCCAGCGGTTTGTCTGATGCAATTCGTGAATGTCTGGAAAATCAAAATTTATACTCCTGGCTAGTTGCAGAGGGATTGGATCGCGTAAAAAAGTTTACATGGCACGCCTCCGTAGAAATCATTTGGAAGACACTGCATGAACTCTAAGCCGCGAATTGCTTTTGTGATCGATGCGCTTCCCGCTCTGGGTGGTGGTGAGAAAGTGCTATTCACCGCGTTGGAAGTTTTCCCGCATGCAGAGCTCTTTACGCTCGTGTACAACAAAAAGCTTTTCGACAATACGCCGCTTGCCTGCCACAGCGTGAATACTTCTTTTCTCGATCGCCTCCCGTTTGCGCGCAAATATCACCGACTGTTCCTACCTGCTATGCCATTTGCTATCGAGCAATTCGATCTACGCGGCTTCGACGCGATCGTTTCCTTCAGTTACGCGGTCGCGCATGGTGTAATAAGTGGAGATGGCGCTCGCCATATTTCCTACACATACACTCCCATGCGCTACGCCTGGCAAGAGTTGAATATCAACGGTCTCCACACGCGGCAGAATCTATTGATAGTCAGGTACATGCAAGCGTTCCGTGCCTGGGATCGAACGGCAGCCTCGCGCGTGCATCAGTTTGCTGCCATCTCCCAGGCTGTTTCCAGGCGGATTGCCCATACCTACCATCGTACGGCCGAGGTCATTTATCCACCTGTCGAAGTCAGTCGATTTCGGCCCGCGCTAGAGCGCGAAAATTTCTACATTACTGTTACCAGGTTAATGCCGCACAAACGGATCGATCTGCTTGTGCGCGCTTTCGCGCAATTGGACCTGCCTCTCGTCGTGGTAGGTGAGGGACCGGAACGTAGGCACTTGATACAGCTGGCGGGCCCGAACATCCGTTTTCTTGGCTATCAGCCGGATGACAAAGTCGTAGAGTTGCTTGCAAAAGCGCGCGGTTTTGTCTGCGCGACGGAGGAGGACTTTGGCATCGCCATGGTAGAAGCACAGGCCGCTGGTTGTCCCGTGATCGCCTATAGGCAAGGGGGTGCATTGGAAACAGTGGTCGATGGCAAAACAGGCATATTCTTCTCTGAACAAACGATCGAGAGCCTCGTGGATGCGCTGCAGCGGTTCGAGCGGGCCCATTCCAGCTTTCATGTCCCAGAACTGGTCGAAAATGCCGGCAAATTCGACAGGAAAAACTTCCTGATCCAATTTCGAGATTTTGTCTGCAAGACGATATAACACCGCCGAAACATATTGCCAGGGGGTAAGGTCGTATAATCCATAAGGCTTTCCTTCTGGCTGCAACATAGACTTTTCTACACTTCCGTTTCTGAAAAAATTCCATAGAGCGCGCTGCTCAGGCACCTAGATAGGATTTTCTTAGGTGTAGCGCCGAAGAGTGTTTATCGTTTTAATCTCTTAGAGAAAGCCCCTTTTCCGGGGGTTTTGCGGTTACTACTTCAAATTTCTGCTCAACTGTTTATGCGGCACCCTTTAGGACATAAATGACAGCACCTTCCGTTCCTCAAACCTACGATTGGACCTTTCGCCGCGTGGTGTGGGCCACTTTGATCTTTGCGGCTGTGGCATTTGGCTTCTGGCTTATCTTTCACTTTTACCAGGTCGTTTTTGTTTTGTTCATCGCGATTCTACTGGGTACGGTCATCCGCCCGGTAGCGAATTGGCTGTCGCAGCGTGGGCTGCCGCGGCCTGCAAGCGTTCTGTTGATCTATCTTATTTTGCTGAGCTTGCTGGCGGGCTTTCTGTGGCTTTTGTTTCCGGTGATCTTTGCGCAAGTAGCGACGATTAGCAGAGAAGTTCCTGCTTTTTACCAGAGTCTTCGCCAGGGCTTGATGCAGTCCTCCAACCAATTCCTGGTACGGCTGGGTGCTGTTTTCCCCGCTGCTCTACCTGGATTGAATCCGGTACCGGTTGCGCCGGCCGGGGAAAATGTGGTTGCATCTGCTGAACAGATTTGGGCCTATACCGTGCAAGCTTCCCAGGTGATTTTTACGTTTATTGTGATCCTAGTGCTCACCTTGTACTGGGCACTGGATGGACCACGCATTCTGAAGTCGGTGCTGCTGTTAGCACCGCAAGGTCAACGGGATAGTCTGGCTGAGTTGATCACGGCCATGGAATCGAAAGTTGGCTATTACATAGCAGGTCAGGCTTTGCTCTGCCTCACGATTGGCATATTGGCGTTGATTGCCTACACAATCATCGGTTTGCCAAACGCGCTCGTGCTGGCACTGACTGCAGGTGTCATGGAAGCTGTCCCCATGCTTGGACCTGCGTTAGGCGCGGTCCCCGCTAGTCTGGTAGCACTATCCATTGCACCAACGAAAGTGATTTGGGTCATTGTGGCGACCATCATCATTCAGCAAACTGAAAACAGTTTGCTGGTGCCGCGCATTATGAAGAGCACAGTTGGTGTCAATCCCTTTGTTACGCTGCTGTCCCTTTTTGCCTTCGGATCCCTGTTTGGAATTGCCGGTGCATTGATGGCGATTCCCATGGCAGCGATTGTCCAGCTGGCACTGAATCATTTTGTCTTTGCTCCTCCCATCCCACAGTTAGAAGTCACGGAAGGTCGTAATTATGCCAGTCGTATCCGCTATGAAGCCCAGGACCTGATTCAGGACCTTCGCAAGCAGGCTCGTCACAAGAAGCGTGGATCAGATGAAAAAATCCTGCAGACCGAGCAGCTCATGGATGAGATCGAAACGATTACCAGTGATCTCGATACCTTGCTGGCGGAAGCCAACGCGCCGGATGCACAATGACAAAGCGCATACTGATCATCGCTACCGCGATCATGACTACCTTGCTTGCCCTTGAAGCATTATGGCAGTTTCGAATTGTGCTTGTTTACGTCTTGATCTCGCTCGTGCTGGCGGCAACATTTCGTCCCATTGCTGAGGATGAATCGCGCAGAAATATCCGCACACGCTTGCTTCTGAGCTTGCAATATGTGGTGGGCTTGATCGTCACGCTCTTGTTGATTTTCATCGTGGGAAGATTTCTTGTGAATGATTTTCAAGAGCTCACACAAAAAATTGCCCTACAAAACATCTGGACCGTGCCTCCCTGGCTGGCAGGTGGTTTCTTTGAGCAGGCGCTCCTCCGCTGGTTGCCCACGCCGGATAAGCTTTTTATTGCATTTACCAGCCAACGGCAGCTTATGGTAGGTACTGTTCTCGGCATTACCCAGGGACTGGGCGGCTTTCTCAGCGCCTTCCTGGTGATTTTCTTCCTGAGCGTGTACTGGAGTATTAATCAGAATCATTTCGAGCGTCTCTGGTTGTCACTGCTCCCGGCGGCGCATCGCCGTCACGCGCGCTTTATTTGGCGGACCATCGAACATGACATTGGCGCCTATACCCGCAGCGAAATTATCCAAAGTGTTCTGGCTGTGATTTTATTCGGCGTGGGGTACCGGCTGCTTGGATCGCCATTCCCTACTTTGCTGGCGGTC
>DATHUN010000322.1:0-5322 GCA_035462205.1 Anaerolineales bacterium | reverse complement strand
CAGGAGTATCTGTCCCTGCCGCGCGATGTTTTGATCTCGGTGATGAAGAAGCACCAGAGATACTTTCCCGTGCAACGTGTAGGGACGCTACAGGATACGTCCTTACTATCGCATTTCATCGCCATTCGTAATGGTGACGATATCGGTATTGATACCGTGCGACAAGGAAATGAGCATGTGTTGGGCGCGCGTTTTGCCGATGCAAACTTCTTTGTGCGCGAAGATGTCAAGCGCAAACTGGAAGAATATCGTCCCAAGCTTTCCACGCTGACCTTTCATACGAAGCTCGGCTCGATGCTGGATAAATCGGAACGTATTGTGAAATTAGTTAACGAGTTAATTCCGATGTTGAAGCTCGAAAACGACGAGGCGATGTTCGCCCGCCGTGCCGCCTATTTAATGAAAGCCGATCTAGCCACGCAGATGGTTACGGAAATGACCTCGCTGCAAGGCATCATCGGCCGCGAATATGCGTTGCGAAGCGGAGAACATAAAGAAGTTGCCGACGCAATCGGTGAGCAATATCAAACCGTGCCGCGCACCAAAGTGGGTTTGACGATCGCCCTGGCGGACAGGCTGGATTCCTTAGTGGGTCTGTTCGCTGCCGGGCTGGCTCCCACCGGGGCAAAGGATCCATTCGGTCAGCGCCGCGCCGCGATCGGTGTGGTGCAGCCGTTGATCGAACATGATGTGGATTTTGATCTGGTCGATGCAGTCAAGAAGTCCGCAAAACTGCAGCCTGTCGAAGTCACAGAGGCAGTGCAAAAGCAAATTCTGGAATTCCTGACGGGACGCCTCCGCGTGGTGCTGAATGAGATGGGTTACCGTTACGACGTTGTCGACGCGGTCCTTGCGGAGCAATCCGCTAACCCGGCCGCCGCGGCTCGAGCGGTGAAGCAGCTTCAGGCTTGGGTGGAAAGGAAAGATTGGTCCACCATTTTGCCGGGATACGCGCGTTGTGTCCGCATTCTGCGCAGTCAGACCGGAGATCACGTACAGCGAACCGTGGATCAAAGCAAGTTTATCGAAATAGAAGAGAAGAATCTACATCAGGCAATCCAATCAACGGTCCATGCTCAACCGTCTACCGTCAATGAACTTCTAGAGATCGTTGTCAAACTGATTCCCTCGATCAACGCCTTTTTTGATAAAGTACTGGTCATGGCCGAGGATGAACAGGTGCGGAGGAACCGTCTGGCACTGGTCGCACAAATTGCCAGTTTGTCCCGCGGGCTTGCGGATCTCAGCAAGCTTGAGGGTTTCTAAGTCCAGAAAACACTCTCCTCTCACAGGAGAGCGTTTTTTGTTTGCTGGGGGATACGCAAGGAATTTGCAATGTTATTTCCATAGAAGGACTTAAACAAAACGCGATTTCCACCGTTATTATTAATGACCGTGAAAAAAACACCGATCCCTTACAAAGATCCCCCTTTGCCAGACGAGGCTATGCTCGTCCGCAAAGCCAAAGCTGGCGATGATCATGCCTTCACCCGGCTGTACGACGGCTACGTAGAGCGCGTCTATCGCTTTATTCTTTTTCGAATTTCAGATGACACGGTCACCGAGGATCTGGTTTCGCAGGTCTTCCTAAAAGCCTGGCAAAACCTGGATCGTTACAAAATCGGCAATTCGCCCTTTATCGCCTGGTTGTACACGATTGCGAGGAATCTTGTGATTGACCATTACCGTTCTAAAAAAGAGTTGGTGCCACTGGAAGAAGCTGCGGCCCTGCCGTCCGACATGCAAAGCCCGGATGACGAAGCACAGCTGCAATTCGACTTGGAAGCGATGCGGGATGCGCTGCAATTCCTGAGCGCCGACCAGCAGCAGGTTTTGATTCTGAAATATATTGCCGGGTTACCCAATCCGGATATTGCCCAAATCATGAACAAACAAGAAGGCACGATCCGTGGCTTGCAAATGCGCGGTTTGCAGGTGCTTGCCAAATATATGCACCGACAGGAAATCGTATGACCGAATTCGAACACATTTTGCAGGACTGCCTGCTCTCTTTGGAACGCGGCGATTCCAATATAGAGGAATGCCTGCGCCGCTATCCCAGCTATGCCGTGCAATTAGAGCCAGTCCTGTTGACGAGCGTAGATCTGGAGCGTGGAATGCTAGCCCGGCCTTCGGCTGCTTTTAAAGCCCGCGTCCGAGGCAGATTGATCGAGGAGATGAGGGCACATCCGCGCAAATCTGCCCGCTGGAATTTTGTGTGGCTGCGGATGGCTACGAGCTTCGCGGTGATGTTATTGGCGCTGGTGATAGCAGGTAGTGTCTACGCTCAGGGCGTATTGCCGGGGAATCCTTTCTATGGCTGGAAACTGGCCAGCGAAAATATCTGGCGGCTTGTGTCGCCCGATCCTGTTGCTACGGATCTCGCCATTGCAGAGCGTAGAGCGGATGAGTTGCTTGCCATTGGAAATAGCTCAGAACTGCGTGCACAAGCACTCGACCAATATTTGGAAGTTGTGAATCGATTAGAACTCGAGATGAATACAAACAACCAAGCGCGCATCCAGACCATTCTCGATTCTCAGATTGAAGAATTAAATGAATCGGGCATTATTCTGCCGGAGTCGAATAAAACTATTCTTCCCGGCGTGGAAGAACCAGCAGTTCTCCCAACGGAAGCACTCCAAGTGATTCCGCAGGTCAATCCGACCCTGCCCGTTCCTACAATCAACTCTGATATTGTTGTAGAACCTACACAATCGAACTCCAATGTTTTGCCGACGGTTGCTCCTCCGGTTAACTCTGTCGCTGTTCCAGAACCTACGCAAGTAAACTCAAATGTTTTGCCGACGGTTATTGCTACGGTGAAAGTTCCAACCTTGCTTCCCTAAGACGTGAGGGATCAATTGACAACATGGGCTCAGGAGGTCGGATCCTGGGAAGAAGAATCCCGGGCTTGGATTATGATCATAACGAACATGTCACTCGGAGCGGAGAGTGACATGTTCTTATTTGCAGGAGGACAAAAAGAATTCTGTTTCTCACTTAAACAAAATGCGAATCCATCCGTTATTCAAAGTGAAGAGCTTGAACGGCCTGATCAAACTAATTTATAACGGAGGTATAAGATGAGTAAGTTTTTTGTTCAAATGTTGCTTTCAGTGATGGTAGGTATCAGCGCAGCGCTCGGCTTGAACCCGCACGTGAAGTCCCAGCTGCATGACGCCTGGCAGGAAGCAGGTACCTACCTGCATCAGACAACCAGTGTTGCTTTCAAGAATGCCAGTACTCTGAAGACAAATGTCAACGCCGGTATCGCTGTCCAGGCGGTTTCCAAGTCTTCGACGAGTAGCGGTGAAAAGATAGATCTAAAGCTGAATAGTAATATGAAAGTCAAGAACAGCAATGGAAATTCCCTCCTCGGCAACTCGCTTCCAGGCTTTTCACTGAACAACTCTGCTACCACTCAAACTCAAACCAGCGCCGGCGCAGATACATTTGGTGCTGACGTAACGTTGAAGGAAAAGACCACATCCACATTGAAGCTTAATCTTGGGTCTGGAAACTAACCACTACTAGGGGCAGTGCCGGACTGCCCCTTTTGCTAGAAATCGTCAACTGACTGAAAAGGCGGCTCGCAGGGCCGTCTTTTCCTATTAAGTAAGGGAAATTACTGGTTGTAAAATTGGATACGATTAGGTATAATTTTTAAAGTCAAAAAGTGGGATACTCGACGGCTCCAATCATTCTCAGGGCTTTCTTGAATGGAAGAGAAGGTCCGCCTGTACTGAAACAACCAGTTCCACAAGGAGAAAGTGCCATGCCTAGAATAACTCGTACCGTTCTTGCTGCGTTGGTGAGTCTTGGAGTGATCATCGGGATCTATACCAGTGTGGAAGGCTTAAGTACTAGTCCTAATAAAGTAGGTGCACACTATGTGAGCAGCTCGTTGATCAATCCGAATTATTATCGGGCTGCGACGAATCTCATGCCTATGCAAGTCGACCAGCATCGAAGCGGTCACGATTGCAATTCTGATTCGCCCGTGGCGCCGGACGATTAAATGATCCTTGATTGGTAAGGGTAGTCCATTGGACTACCCTTTTTGTTTTTAATAGCCTGGAACCGAAAAATTGGAACCGCATCCCTGGGTCCCCTTGGTCGTACGTTGTAGATTCGAACGGCTCCATTCCCGGGCCGGGAGTCGCCAGAGCGGCGAAATTTCCACGGATGAACCAGTCTATTCGCAGGCGGTGGCGGACCGGCTGAAATCACAGGGCGCCACACCGGCTGCCATCCATATCACCCGCGTCCTACAGCTGGATTTGGAAGGGGATGGGGTGAAAGAGGGGCTCATCAGCGCCAGCTACTTTGCCTCGACAGTCATGCCGGTCAGCCAGGTGGGCGACTACTCGGTGATCCTGCTCAGAAAGGTTGTGGGAAACGATGGAGTGACGATTCCGATCATGGAGGACTTCTACATCTCTTCTGCTGCCCAGGCGACCTACCCGAACACTTATTTCCTGGTGGATGCAATTGATCTCAACCAGGACGGCAAGCTGGAGATTGTCGCCGGGATTACCCGCTGGGAAGGGTTGGGGTGGCAGTTTACACAATTTCAGACGGTACAGTTACGCCAGTGTTGAAAACATTCTGCTCTGGATAGGGATTCTCAGTGCGAAACAGCTTTGAAAATGCCGTCAGGATGTAGGGATTTGGCTGACGGCGTTAGCCATTTCTGTAGGGGGAGACGCAAAAAATATCGAAAAAATCCCACGTTTTTGTAGGGGAATCCCTGCTACTCTAATTTGTAGGGATAGCTATAATAATTACTGATCGGTTAGGTTTTTATAGAGTAGAGCACAGCCTACCAGCCTGACCTCCGATTCCCCTCCTAGCTTCATTGCAGAATCGTCGCAACCCCGACCGGCCCTGGGAGATCTTGTGCTGCATGTAACACATTTTAAAATCTAACGTTATAAGAGGTGAAGCTAATGGATTTACGAGGTGTCAAAAAAGCAAGGATGCCCCTGGCTGATGAACCGCAACTTGTGCGGCAAGCCAAAACCGGAAATTCAGAAGCCTTTGGGCAATTGTACGATGCCTATTTGGAACGAATCTATCGCTTTGTCTATTTTCGCGTAGAAGATCAGCAGACCGCTGAAGATATCACATCACAGGTTTTTCTGAAAGCGTGGGAAAATCTGGGCAGGTTCCAAATTGGCGGAACCCCATTTTTAGCGTGGTTATATACCATAGCGCACAACGCGGTCATAGACCATTATCGCACCCGTAAGGTCACAGCGGCGCTCGAAGATGTTCGCTTATCGGACCCTGGGCATGCGGAAGCTGTAGAGAACGGCA
>DATHUN010000321.1:0-10928 GCA_035462205.1 Anaerolineales bacterium | reverse complement strand
GACGGAGGAACAGATCCGGGCGGCTCACGTTGGCGTGCTTACACCTCTAGCCCAGCCGATCCAGATTGCCGGGTATGACCCCAAGTGGCCACACCTCTTTGAGCGTGAAGCCGCACGATTGCGGGCCATACTTACGGATCGCATCCTGCTCGTCGAACATGTCGGCTCGACCTCCGTGCCCGGACTCGCTGCCAAACCAAAAATCGACATATTACTGGTCGTAGTAAACTCGGCAGATGAACCAGCCTATGTCCGTGACTTGCAATCTGCTGGCTACGTCCTACAAGTCCGTGAGCCTGATTGGAACGAGCATCGAATGTTTAAGGGGCCGGATACGGATATTAATCTGCATATCTTCTCATCGGGTTGCCCTGAGATCGACCGCATGCTACTGTTCCGCGATTGGTTGCGTAGCAATACCGCTGATTGCCGGCTCTATGAGCGGACCAAGAGGAAGCTCGCCCGCCAAAACTGGAAATATATGCAAAACTACGCGGATGCCAAGACTGCTGTTGTCAAAGCAATTCTCGCACGAGCGCAGAAAGCCGCCGGAGGTAATAAACAATTACCGCCCAAACGCCGACAGGCTGCCGGGCACTAGAAAGTGGAGTACACTGGGCTCAAGTTCGATTCCGGCAGAGCGGCGTTGTTTCATCCGGTCCATTACCGCCTTGTGGGGTGCTCAGGCCAGATGAGGCTGTACGCAGAAAGGTGTGAGGTCTGTGAACAAACGCGATACGATGCTAAATCTGATCGATAACGACTCCTTCGGCGATTACGTTCCAGCAGCCTTTTTCATGCATTTCGATAGCGCCTCTCATCAAGGCCAGGCAGCCATCGACAAACACCTGGAATTCTTCCGCTATACCGGCATGGATTTCGTCAAGATCCAATACGAACAGTCTCTTCCATCGTCTCCCCCCATTCGTAAGCCGGAGGATTGGGCACAGGTACCGTTGTATCCAGACGAATTCTTCGAAGCACCTCTGCGCGTGGTGGCAGGCTTGGTCAAGGCAGCCCAGCCCGAAGCTCTCGTGATCATGACGCTCTATTCGCCTTTTATGTGGGCGGCGCATTTGGACAATGAGGCGCGCATCGCCGATCACCTGCAGGAGAACCCGGACGCTGTCATGAAAGGGTTGGCGATCATGACCGAAAACGTGTTGAGACTTGTGCGGGGCTGCAAGCGGGCGGGGATCGATGGCTTTTATGCGTCGTCCCAGGGAGGGGAAGCTTTCCGCTTTCAGGACCCGACCCTATTCCGGAAATATATCAAGCCCACCGATTTGACGGTGTGGGATGAGATCCAATCGTGTACCTTCAATATTCTCCATATCTGCGACTACGAGGGTACATATGCCGACCTGACTCCCTTTCTGGATTACCCTGGCCAGGTGGTCAACAGCAGCCTGACACTGCAAGATCGGAGCTTGACCGCTAAAGAAGTGTCTCTAATGTTTGGGCGACCTTTCATGGGCGGCATGGAACGAAAGGGTGTGATCGCGACGGGCAACTCGGAGGCAATCCGTCGCGCCGCGACTGCAGTGCTGGCACAAGCGCCCGAGCGGTTCATCTTAGCGGCGGACTGCACGGTGCCAAGCGATACACCTTGGGAGCACTTGAAGACAGCTATCGAGAGCGCGCACCAATATTTAAGCGAGGAGTGATGTGTCATGTCTCAAGTAAAATCGGGCTTTGTTAAGATCGACAATGCAAGGATTTATTATGAAACTGCCGGTCAGGGTCTGCCCTTGGTGATGATTCATGCCGGCGTGGCGGATAGCCGCCAGTGGAACAATGAGTTCGCATTTTTTTCTCAGAACTATCATGTCCTGCGATACGATATGCGCGGCTTTGGGAAAAGCGAGCCCGTGGATGGCGAGTTTAGTCCTATGAGCGACTTAGTTTCTTTACTCAATACTTTGGAATTCCAGGAACCCCTCATCATGATGGGCTGTTCCATGGGGGGTGGCTTGGCAATGGATTTTGCGTTGACGTACCCATCCAGAGTGAAAGCATTAATTATGGTGGACTCCGGTCCCAGCGGATTAAAGTTGGACGTGCCAACATCCTCGAAATTCGGTGATGCCGAAAAAGCTTTTGAATCTGGTGATTTGGATCTGGTGGCTGAAATTGAAACCCAAATTTGGTTCGATGGTTTGGATCGAACGCCAGAACAGGTGAACCCAACAATGCGAAAACTATTGAAGGAAATGAATCGCATTGCGCTATCCCATGAAGTCAAACAGCTTGGCAAGCCCTTGCCTAACACACAGACTCCAGCATTTGATCGCCTGAAAGATCTGGATATTCCCGTCCTGGTCATTGTTGGAGCACACGACACGCCTTATACGCTTGCTGCTGCCGATTATATGGTCGGGAATATCCAATCTGCGCGTAAGGTAATCATCGATGATGCAGCACACTTGCCGAATATGGACCAGCCTCATGAATTCACAATCATTGTGAAAGAGTTCCTGGAAGGTCTTTCTGATTGAATCATCACGCTCACGCGACCGGTGCGACGCTGCGCGGTTTCCGGCGGGCTTCGTGCAGGCAGCATTTTTTGTCCGTTCCCTGACGATTACGGCTGTCCATTCACTTGCGGACACGTTAAGTTGGCACGACGAGAAAGGCAATTGGTAATGCCACACTTCATCATTGACTGTTCGGAAAATGTCATTCAGCAGAAATCAGCTGACGAAATCATGCAGGCAGTGTACGAAACGGCCGAAGCGACAGGCCTGTTTGCAGCCAACGATATTAAAGTTCGGCTTCGTCCTTACCAATATTTTAAATTAGGAGAAAATAAAAAGGATTTTATTCACATTTTCGGAAACATCATGGAAGGCAGAAGTAGCAAGCAAAAAGCAGACCTTTCCCAAAAAATAATTAAACGCCTTAATGATATGTTCCCAAACATCTCGATACTTTCCATGAACATCCGCGAATTTGAAAAAGCGACCTACAGCAACAAAGCTCTGATTCATCCACTTAACACAACAAATAACAGGCATTTCAATGCCAAAACGTAGACCAAGGATCTTTGCAACAGGAAGCCCTGATACAGTCAATTGCATACCGTAAGGGTTGTGGACATCTAGCTGATATCCTGTAATCTATTCCGGCCAATTACTGTGTGCGGGCGGGTTATTCGTTATAATTGAACGATGGAAATTTCTCAGGCAATCCATTTACTCGGTGACATCCTCGGCAGTGTGATCGGCGAGCTCGAGTCGCGGGAGCTATTTCAAAAGGAGGAACGAATCCGTGCCGCGGCGAAGGAGCGTCGAGCAGGGGATACGCAGGCAGCGAAACAGCTCGCGGCGGACGTCGAAGCGCTGGACGTCAATTCGGCACGGGTAATCTCTGCCTCCTTTGCCGCTTACTTCGATCTCGTCAACCTGGCCGAGGAGAACGAGCGTGTCCAGCATTTGCGCGAGCGCGAATTGGCGTTATATCCTCAACCGCTGGATGAATCGGTCGGGCAGGCGATCGCGGCTCTCAAGAAGGACGGCGTAACTGCCGAACAGATGCAATCCCTGTTGAATCATCTAGCCATCGAGCTTGTGCTGACCGCGCATCCGACCGAGGCGCGCCGGCGCACAGTGGTATCGAAACTGCAACGACTGGCCGATTTACTGGATCAGCTCGCAGACGAAAAGCTATCGCAGCGCGTACAAAAGAAGATTCGGGATGCAATCCGTGCCGAAGTGGTGGCGTTGTGGCTGACGGACCGCCATCGCACCGCCAAGCTTGCCGTGACCGACGAGGTGCGCACCGGCCTGTATTTCGTCGAGTCTGTTTTTTGGGAGGCGCTGCCCGCGCTTTATGAGGACCTCGAGGACGCCCTCGCCGTGCACTACCCGAGCGTGCTATCGCCGCGAAGATGGCTGAGTCTCGCCTCGTGGATGGGGGGCGATCGCGATGGCAATCCGAACGTGACCCATGAAGTCACTGCGGAAACATTGCGCCTGCACCGCGGCCTTGCTGTGGAAAAACACCGCCATTCGCTGCAAAATCTGGCGCGGCATTTGAGTATGAGCGACCATCGTCTCCCGCCGCCGCCTGAACTCATGCAATGGATTGAAGCGCGTCAACCGCTTCCGGCGCACGCCGCCTATATTCAGGAACGTTACATTGCCGAGTCGTATCGTTTGGTGCTCTCCCTGCTCGCCGACGATCTCGCGGAAGCGTCGCGCGACGATATGACGGCCCGTCTGCTCGAGCGAGGTGAGCATCATGCCCGCGTGAATATTCACGATTTGCTCGAGCCTGTCGATCTGATCTCTGCCCATTTGCCTTCCTCGCTGGCAAAGGATGAGATCGAACGGGTCCAACGGCAGCTCCGTATCTTTGGCTTGCAAGCGATGCGACTGGATCTGCGCGAAGAGTCCGGCAGGTTGAACGCCGCCCTGGGTGAAGTCTTGCGTGCGCTCGATCTCGCCGACGATTTTTCGTCCATGCCGGAGGAGGAACGGCTTTCACTCCTGACGAAGCTGCTGGCGGATCCGCTTCCCACCCTGTCCTCTCATCCTGGCGTCACTCCCGCCGCGGCCGAAACGTGGTCTGTGTTTCAATTGATCACGCGTGTCCGCGAGGTCTATGGCAGAGAACTCTTGGGACCGTTCATTATCTCGATGTGCCAATCCGCTTGCGACGTGCTGACAGTCTTGTTGCTGGCCCGCTGGACGGGCAGTGACGATGGCTTGCAGATCGTGCCCTTATTTGAAACCATCGAAGATCTGCACGCCGCGCCGCGAATTTTGGAAAGCTTATACGCTCTGCCTATGTATCGTGAACATGTGGGGACCTGCAACAACGAGCAGATGGTCATGATCGGCTACTCCGACTCCAACAAGGATGGCGGTTACGTTACCGCCAACTGGTCTCTCTACCAGGCGCAGGAACAGATCACGAGCGTTGCTCAGGCGTATGGCATTGCGCAAACGATTTTCCACGGGCGTGGCGGCACCATTGCGCGCGGCGGTGGACCCGCCAACCGTGCGATTCGCGCCCAGCCGCCGGGCAGCATCAACGGTCGCTTTCGCCTGACCGAACAAGGGGAAATTATCGCCGCGCGTTACTCCAACGCCGAGCTGGCGCATCGCCACCTGGAGCAAATCGTGCATGCGGTGCTGACGGCATCCTCGCCCGCTTACGCCGCAAAAGAAATCCCGCAAACGTGGCGCGCAACGATGGATACGATGTCCATGACCGGATTTAGAATCTATCGTCAATTGGTGTATGAAACCCCGGGCTTCATCGACTTCTGGCAGGCAGCCACACCACTGGATGAGATCAAGCGGTTGCACATCGGCTCGCGTCCTGCGGCGCGTGGCAGGAGCAGCGCCGTCAATAAGATCCGTGCCATTCCATGGGTCTTCTCATGGATGCAGAGTCGCTTCAATTTGCCCGGCTGGTTTGGTTTTGGTTCTTCGTTACTGGAGGTCAAAGATACGAACCTTCTGCGCGAGATGTACCAGGGCTGGTTATTGTTTAGAACCATGATCGACAATACCGAGATGTCCCTGATCAAAGCCGATATGGATATCGCTTCCCTCTATGTCGGGCTCGTCCCGGATGCAGAAATGGGCCGCCATTTCTTTGGCTTGATCCTCGACGAATATAAGCGAACGCGTGAAACAGTCCTGTCCATCAGCGGGCATGCAAATCTTTTAGATGGGGAGCCGGTCACGCAGCGTGCCGTGCAGGTCCGTAATCCATATGTGGACCCGTTGAACTATGTCCAGGTGGAGATGCTGCGGCGTCTGCGCGCACTCTCCGATCCGGAGGGGGACGAGGCGCAAGCTTTGCGCGAAGTGATCACCATTACCATCAATGGCATTGCTGCGGGGCTACGGAATACGGGATAACGATCCAATTTTTGAACGAACAAGCTTTTTCAGATTACATTGCGCAGTAGCTCAATCGATTTCCTGACGCCATCGACGGGCGGTAGGCTGAAATCTTCATGCTCAATGCTTAACACATCGTCATAGCCATTCTGCTTCAACTGGATGACAAAATCACGCCACCAGAGTTCAGAATGTCCGTAGCCAAGGGTCACATAATTCCAGGAACGCTGCGTCACCTGTTCGTTCGGTTTGGTTTCCAGGAGGGTATTGATCTCACTGTTATCAGGATCAATGCGGGTGTCCTTGGCGTGGACATGATAGATTGCCCCGCGCAGCCGTCGAATGGCGCGCAGAGGATCGCCACCCATCCAGAGAGCATGACTGGGGTCAAAATTAACGCCTACCATCTCACCGACGGCATCGCGTAGTTTCAATAAAGTCTCGGTGTTGTACACAAGCTGATGGCCGTGCTGTTCGACACAAATTGTTTCCACCCCGCTCTCATGGGCATCCTTCACCAGCTCGCGCCAGTACGGGATTGCAACATCCTCCCATTGGTAACGTAGAATGTCATGGCATTCGGGAGGCCAGGCGGTCGTGATCCAATTCGCATTCTGGTCGCCGGGACCGCCGGGCAAACCCGACATCATCACGATCCGCCGGACTCCCAGGCATTCCGCTAGCTTTATCGTATTACGAACAACCAGATCGTTTGACTTCCCGCGCTCGCCGGGTGCCAGCTGGTTTCCAGAACAATTGAGCGCGTCGATCTCCAAGCCATAATCGCGGATCTTCGCAACGAAGTTCGCTCTTTCCGTTTCATTCTTCAGGAGAAGATGCAGATTTACATGGGGCGCGGATGACCAACCGCCACAACAAAATTCAAGCGTTTGGACCCCGAGACCCGCGGCGGTTTCCAGCATTTGATCGAATGGCAGATGTCCTAAACTATCTGTGTTTAGACCTATTCGCATGGGATTTCCTTTGCCAAAATGTTTTAGTGTGGTTTATCAGCTTCCGTATCAAACTCGTTTATGTTGACCCAGCGATGCTCCTGGTACGATCGGTCAGCAGCATCAATGACCTTGTTCACTTTGTAAGCAAAGCGCACGTCCGGTTGGACGGGCTGGCCTGTTGCAACGGCTGTGATGAGATCATGGGCCTCAATAATCTTCTGATCGTTATATCCCAAGCCGAGCCCTGCCAGACCAAAGAATGCCTTATAGCCAGGATGTTCCGGACCAATGTAAATGGTTTTGTAGCCCTTCTCGCGTTCGGGATCCGAGTCGCGATAGAGCTGAATTTCATTCATGCGTTCCTGGTTATAAAACAAGCTGCCTTTTGTGCCCTGGATCTCGTAGCCCAGCCTGAGCTTGCGTCCCATGCCGATGCGGCTGGTTCCCAGGGTTCCAATCGCTCCGTTGTCAAAGCGGACCAAAAGCTCGGCGATATCTTCGTTTTCTACGGCGCGCTTCTTGCTATCGCTTTGTGCAGTCGCGGCGTAGCCGGAGCCCCCAGCCGGGATGGCCCTCTCCTTGATTCTCGTCGCGTTCAAGGCACACACCTCCGCCACGTCTCCCACCAAAAATTGGGCGAAGGCAATCGTATGGGAACCAAGATCACCCAATGCGCCCGTCCCTGCCGAAGCGCGATCCAGGCGCCAGCTAAAGGGGATATCCGGATTGGCGAGAAAATCCTGGTCGAATGTACCCCGGAACAAAGTAATTTCGCCGAGTTCGCCGGATTCAATCAGTTGCTTTGCGAAGGCCTGGGCAGGGTTTTTCAGATAGTTGAAGCCGACGATACTGATCACGCCGGATTTTTCCACGGCCGCGACAATTCGTGCCGCATCCGCCGAAGTTGTTGCCAGTGGTTTCTCACAGTAGATGTGTTTGCCCGCCTCGACTGCGGCGATCGCCATCTCGGCATGCAGCGAATTGGGCGTCGTGATATCTACGACATCCACGCGAGAATCTTCGATGATCTCGTGCCAGTTCGTCGTCCAGCGGGCAAAGCCGAACTCGCCCGCCCATTTTTTCAAGGCCCTGGCATCGACGTCTGCCACGAGTTCCAGAACCGGTCTGCCCGGTTCATTCCCGAAAACCAGAGGTACATTCTTGAACGCGGTCGCATGAGCTTTCCCCATGCCGCCAGTACCGATTAGTCCAATCCGTATATCTTTCACCGATCAGGCTCCTTTGATTGTGGGCTAGTGATTTACGTGGTCAGTCGGATTGACGTACGGGAGCTGTGATCTCACTCAATCGAACCGGTCGATGCTCCAGGTACGATTTTTTCGCTGCCATGCCGATAACGACCGGGATGCGCCCATCGCTGCCTGTGACTGGCGGCGGCGTATCGTCACAGATGCTTTGGACAAATGCCTTCATTTCGGCGACGTATGATTCCATGTAACGCTCCAAAAAGAAGTACAGCGGCTTGGCGGCATGGACGCCCTCGCCGTCAAAGTAAACATCCTGATCTGGCGTGTTGTTGTGGGCCTGGATCATACCGTTCGAACCGAACACCTCGACACGTTGATCGTAACCGTAGATCGCTTTACGGCTGTTATCGATCGTTCCGATCGCTCCGTTGGCAAAATGCATAGTGATTATCGCTGTATCCACATCGCCAGCGTCGCCGATCGCAGGGTCCACCATCACGCCGGCCGCGGTGAAGACTTCCTCTACCTCACTACCGCTCAAATAGCGCGCCATGTCGAAGTCATGGATTGTCATATCCAGGAATATGCCGCCGGAGACTTTGACATAAGACAGTGGCGGGGGAGCCGGGTCACGGCTGGTGATGCGAATGATGTGCGGTGTCCCAATCTTGCCTTCCGCAACCATGCTCTGGACCTTGCGGAAGTTCGGGTCAAAGCGACGATTGAATCCAATCTGCAGTTTGACGCCTGCGCGTTGAACCGCATGGAGGGCAGCATCGATCTTTTCGAGATTCAAAGCAATCGGTTTCTCACAAAAAATGTTTTTCCCTGCCCCGGCAGCTTCGGCGATGATATTGGCATGCGTATCCGTAGATGAACAAACGGCGACGGCATCTATGCCGGGGTCAGAGAGGATTGCATGGTAGTCTTCCACCGCGACCGGAACACGTAAGCGGTCAGCAAGTTCTTGCGCGGCTTTTAAATCCACGTCCGCAATGGCTGCTACTTGCGCGCCCGGTATGCGGGTTACCAGATTTTCCGCATGGAGCTTCCCAATCCGTCCGGCACCAATCACGCCGAAGCGCAGATTACTTGTTGCAGTCATCATATTTCTCCTTAAGCATTCACCACATCCGATTTCAATCCGATGCTTGCCAAGTAATCCCGGTTGCGCCGCGCCGATTCCTTTGGCCTGCCCATACCAGGCAGGACATCCTGTTCGACAACGATCCAGCCCTCATAACCGATCTTTTCCAGCTCGGCCTTGATGCGCGGGAAGTCGATGTCACCCTGGCCCAGCTCACAGAAAATCCCGTTCTGCACGGAGGTGAAGTAATCCCACTGTTCTCGACGGGATTGTTCGCCAATTTCGGGATGGCAATCTTTGAAGTGAACGTGCCAGACGCGGTCATGGTACGTCTGAATACCGGCGATAGGATCGCCGCCGCCAAAGCGATAGTGACCGGTATCGAGACATAACCCCACCAGTGCCGGGTCTGTGGATCGCATCAGAATGTCTATTTCGTCGGGTCGTTCGATATACCCGGCGCAGTGATGGTGGAAAACGGTTCGCAACCCGGTTTCGTTTTTTACAGCCTCGGCAACTTTTTCTGCTCCCTCGGCAAATATCTTCCATTCGGACTCATTCAGGCCGTGTTGAGGCAGCACACGTCCGGCATTCTGTGTTCGCTCCAGGATTTTGCCGTTTTCATCCGCCAGGACGATAAAGGGCAGAGCACCTTCGACCTCCGCCAACAAGCGTGCCGTGCGGACAGCCACCGCGACGCCCGCCGCATGGGCCCGGGCATCTTTGAGCATCACTGGCACAAATGCCCCGAGCAAAGTCAATCCACGAGAATGAATCTCTTTTCGTAGCTGGGCTGGGTCGGTGGGCATGAAGCCCCAATCCCCGAGCTCCGTGCCTTGATAACCCGTCTCCACAATTTCATCCAAGACTTGTGTGTAGCCGGCCGCCTCTCCCTCGAGTTCAAACTCCAGCACGCCCCAAGAGCAGGGTGCATTTGCAACTTTGATCATTGTGACTCCTTATTGATTGCAAAATCGAGACCTGAAAGTTCTTTCTTATAGAAAATATCTTTCTTTTTTCAAAGCTTTTTCGTACTCTTCGCGGGCCTTTTTCACATCGTCCATGCTCGATGTCTCTGCTACGGCAACATCCCACCACGAGTCATAGCCTGGCACGCGAACCTCGCGTTCCGTTTCCACGAGAATGACCGTGGTCTTGACGGCTTTGCGGGCTTCCTGTAAAGCTTGTCTGAACTCTTCGATCGTGCAGGCGCTAATTGCATCGGCACCCAGACTGCGAGCATTGGCAGCAAAGTCCACGGGCAGGTGCTCGCCCTCGAGCTGTCCGCTTTGTGAATCCCGCATCCGGTAGCGAGTACCGAATCCGGAGCTTCCCAACGATTGGCTTAATCCCCCGATGCTGGCAAAGCCGTGATTGTTTACCAGAACAATAACGATCTTGATGCCTTCCTGCACGGCGGTCACGATCTCGGATGGCATCATCAAGTACGTGCCATCGCCCACAAATGCGTAGACTTCACGAGAAGGGTCAGCCATTTTGACGCCCATCGCTCCCGGAATTTCATATCCCATGCAGGAGTAGCCATATTCGAGATGATATGTGTTTGGCTGATGTGTACGCCACAACTTGTGCAGGTCGCCGGGGTGGCTGCCAGCCGCGGACACAAGCACATCCTTCGGTTGGGCTGATTCCCAAATGGCACCAATCACTTCGCTTTGTGAAGGCAAAGGCTGGTTGTTGAGATGGAATAGGCGGTCGACCTCCCGCTCCCATTTTTCTTTGAGACCAGAGATGAGAGACTGATATTCCGCGTCAACCTTATATTCTTTTAGTGCTCCTGTTAGTTCTTCCAACGCGA
>DATHUN010000320.1:0-5138 GCA_035462205.1 Anaerolineales bacterium | reverse complement strand
CGGAGACCGAGATGCAAGCCGAAGAGCTGTTCGACGTCAACTTTGAACAGATCGGGGAGATTTCGTTTTAGTACGAGTGACCAGCTGGTCGTCTCTACGGATTCACAATAATCCCCAGATGATTTCCAACCGGTCGCTCACGTCCCGGGATATAGCTATCGATTGGCGAGTTCATGATGCGGGACGCGCCATCTTCGCCTTCGACTACCAGCGTAGACGATCCACCGCCATCCATTGCCATCGCAAAATAAGCGCCCTGCGCTTGGAGGATCTCTGCCAATTCCCGGAATGTGCATCCTTCGCTGTAGAAAGGCTGGCGTCCATCCACGACGATGATGTACAGATAGCGCCCATTACGGTTGAGACCAAGTGCGGTTCGTGGAGCTAGTTCCTTGTCATCCAAAGTCGAGATCCGCTGCCCTTTTTCCACAAGCATCCGTTCCCCCGAGATCGCGCTATAAACATGATCGGGTCTGTTGTTGACCGATAGTGTGTTTCTTCTACTGATGTATAGTGTTGGTGGTTTTGCGCCGTCTGGACCCATCTCCCCGTTCCAATACACCTGCCCTTTCGAAGCGCTAAATCCAAATGGTGTGATAGGATCGCCGACATGGGGATAATAGTCCGCGGGACTTCGTGACCACCAGGGAAAAAACCGATCACCATTAATCGCAAGCTGCACATGAAATTCCGTGAGGAATTGAGAAGTGGTGCGTGCCTTCAGTGGCCGATCCCCTTGTGAATCCGGTGGCGTGACCAGAAAGGAAATATTTTTTGCTTTGGTGTCTACCATGACGGCATGGATGACCATCGGACGAGGGACCACACGAATGCTGCGACGATAGATCACCCCTGGATAAAGTTCTTTTTTTATCGGCACAGGTGACGGACGATCGCGAGTATAGCGAGAATAGCCAGCGACGAGCAACAGGAGGAGGATCAGAATAGAAGTTATAACTCTGACCGGCCTGGACTTCATGGGATCATCATAAACAAAGTCGAGCGGAGGATGGTCCGCTCGACTTCCGATTCAAGTCGTCATGCTGGAAGCGCGACTACACGATTAATTCTTGTTCGGCTTTTCTCATAGTTTTGAAGGATTCGATCGCAACCTCCAACATGGAGGCGTCGGGTTCGCGGGTCGTCAGCGATTGCAGGGCAAGATTCGGCTTGATCAGGAAGCGCACGATCGGCCAGTGCAAATGATTGGCAGTCCAGCGGATGTACTCCACGGCAATTCCCGCCAGCACCGGAATCAGCAGGATGCGGCTCGCAAGTCTCCAGAAGAGAGAAAGAGGTCCGAGGGCAGTAAAAACCAGGATCGACACCAGCACCAGCGTCAGCATAAAGGCCGTGCCGCAGCGCGCATGTTCGAGCGGATACTTGGCAACATTCTCGGGAGTCAGTTCCGCGCCCGCTTCATAAGCATTGATGGTCTTGTGCTCGGCACCATGATAGCCAAATAAGCGCTTCACATCCGGCATGAAACCAATTGCCCAGATATAACCAACGAGTAGAATGAGACGTACAACGCCTTCCAGTAAATTATTCAGCCAGGGACTCCAGCCCAGGTAATGCTCAGCAAGTCCACCCACGCCGGCCGGCAGCAGGAAGAAAATACCAACGCCGACCAGCAATGAAAAGCCCATCGTGATGTAGAGCGCCGGACCTTCCAGCTTTTCCTCCTCACCTGTCTGCGTGTTGGCGGAGAGTGTCAGTGCACGCATCCCGAGTCCGAGCGCGTCCCATAACAAAATGACGCCGCGCAAAAAAGGAATCTTTGTGATTCGCGAGCGATAAACGGACGCTAGATCTTCTTTGTGAACGACAATATTGCCATCCGGGCTGCGCATCGCAATGGCAAATGCCTTTTGTCCGCGCATCATCACGCCTTCAATGACTGCCTGTCCGCCGTATGAAATGATTCGATCTTCCATGATATTCGAAATCCCTATGATTCGTATGGACGGCGACTGCCGTCCCCTACATATTATCTCAAATTGGTAAAGAATTGAATGAACGCGTCGATGCCTTTGTGCCAGGTGGGCAAGTGCATATGTTCATTCGGAGAATGGACGTTGTCACTTGGCAATCCCATACCTACCAGCACGGATTCCACGCCGCAAATCTGTTGCAGCATCGCCACCGCACCGATCGAGCCACCTTCCCGGCGGTAGAATGGGCGCACTCCCCAGACCGCTTGCATGGCATCGTTCATCGCTTGGACGCCAGGGTTGTTCAAATCAGCGATCGCAAACGGACTGCTCGACAATGTCCTGACTTCCCATTTTACTGTTTTCGGGGCGTTTTCTGCCATGAAGCGCTTGACCTGTTTTTCGACTTCAGCAGGCGTCTGGTCCGGGACGAGGCGGCAGGAAATTTTTGCCATCGCCTTCGCCGGTAAAACAGTCTTGGAACCAGGACCCGTCCAGCCAGAGAGCAAGCCATTGACCTCCAGGGTCGGTCGCGCACCAGTACGCTCGGCGGGAATATATCCTTCTTCACCCCATAGCGCTGGCACACCTGTCTCATCCAGATAATGCTGCTCATCATTAGGCAGCCGTGTAAAATCGGCGCGTTCCTGATCACTGATCGGACGCACGCTGTCGTAAAAACCAGGCAACGTAATACGTCCTTTTTCATCGTGCATCTTGGCCACGAGTTCGGTCAACACTTGCGCCGGATTGTGAACTGCGCCGCCGTATAAACCGGAATGCAGATCCGCTTTGGGTCCGGTGATATTGATCTCAAAATATGCCAGGCCGCGCAAACCATAGGTGATCGTTGGTTGGTCAATACCCATCATGCCCGCATCAGGATTGAGCGAAACATCTGCCTTAAATTGATCGGCGTGCTTACGAAGGAACGGTTCAAGATTTTTCGACCCGATCTCTTCCTCGCCTTCCAGCAGGAACTTGAGATTGACGGGAAATTCTCCAGCGCCTCGCATGAGGGATTCAATAGCGGCGAATGCAGCGATCACCTGTCCCTTCATATCGGATGAACCGCGCCCGTAGAGCAAGTCCCCTTGAACGCGTGGCTCAAACGGACCGGTGTCCCACAGTTCAAGCGGATCGGCTGGCTGGACATCATAGTGTCCATAAACTAATACAGTCGGTGCACCGGGCTTCTTGAGATAATCTCCATAAACAACCGGGTGCCCGCCCTCAGCCGTGGGCATGATCTCCACATTCTCGATCCCGAGCCCGCGCAGGTGGTTCGCCATCCACTCGGCGGCGCGCAGGACATCCTTGTTATATTCGGCGTCCGTGGAAATGGATGGAATCTTCAAGACTTCAACCAATTGGTTCAGAAACCGGTCCTGGTTCTGGTGGGCATATCCAAGCGCATTTTGCAGGTTGCTCATGAATTCTCTCTTCGAATGGTTTTTGAAAAAACTTGCGAAAGCTTGAAAACCTCGCAAGGTTTGATTTCATCGTTAGGGTAGCTTGGTTGGGACGTTCGTCTGTTCGAGCGCTCGACGTGTCAGCAGATACCAGCTTGTGAACGTCGCCAGCCTGTCAGACGGCTCGTACAATGCACCCATTTGCACACCTTTGACCTGCGAGTCCACGCCATACGTGTAGACCGGGACGAAGAGCGGCAGTGCCGGCAGCTCCTTGGCAAAGACGACCTGGAAGTTGCGATAAAGCTTGGCTCGCAATGCATAATCGGCTGTGACGCGCGCCTGTTCGAGATACTCACTGGCGGCGCGGCTATCCCATTGGGAGTAATTCTGTCCACCGGCGGCCTCGGCTTGGTGCCAGAATGGATATGGGTCAGGGTCGGGGGTGCGAGCAAGGTTAAGGTCTACAAGAGCGGCTTGATAGGTACGGGAGGCAAGCGAATCCAAAACCAGTTTGTCATACGGTACGGCTTGCAACTGCACCTGGACACCAATCGCCGCCCACTCATCGCGAATGGTCTCGGCGATCTTGGTATGGGTCACATCGTCGGGATGCATCATTGTGAAGCTGAGCTTAGTGCCTTCCTTTTCGCGAACATCTCCGCCACCGGCGGGGATCACGTAGCCTTCGCCCTTCAGCAAACTAACCGAAGTTTCGGGATCATATTGGAAATGTTCCGTGCCATCATAATAGGCCCACGAATTAGGCAGGATCGGACCATCGGCAATGATGGCTTGCCCTTCCAGGAAAGAATTGATGAGATAGGGGCGGTTGATAGCAAGCATCAAAGCGCGGCGCACTTTTGCTTCCTGCAGAAAAGGGACTTCGGTATTATTCAGGTTGAGCAGCACAAAGCTTTCTTGTGGCATGCGGCTGGTGTAGATGAAAAGATTGGGTTCTTCGAGCGCCGCATCTAGCACATCGGACGTGATCTGACTTACCGACAGCACGTCTCCCTGGCGATAGGCATCCATCGCCTCTGCAGACGTGGGAAAGTAGCGGAACACCACCTGCTCGATGAAAGGAGCAGTCCCATAATACGTGGGAGAGATGGTCAGGACAACGCCGGTGATCTGGCCTTTATCGATCAACAAGTGGTCGAACTTATAGGGTCCGCTGCCGACCGGATTGATATCAAAATCCGCGGTTGCCATTTGGTCGGGCGGCACCGATTCCAACAGGTGCTTGGGCAGCACACCAAACGTCAAATAGTCCATGAATGGGACGAACGGCTCGGACAGTTGGAACTTAAGAGTTTTATCGTTCAGCTTGGTAACTTCGATCTTGCCCCACAAATCTTTGACATCTTGTGGATAGAGTGATCCGGCGCTCTTCATTCGGTCAATAGTGAAGATGACATCATCACTCGTGACCGGTTTCCCATCGTGCCAAACGGCGTTATCGCGGATGGAAAAGTTGTAGACGGTCCCATCCTGTGCCACGCCCCACGCTGCGGCCAGGTCCTTCTGAGGCAGACCATGTTCATCAAATTTAACCAGTCCGCTGAAGAGCAGGCGATCCACGTCGCGATCTGCCGAATTGTTCCAATCGAGCAAGGGATTCAGTCGTCCGAGAGAGCCGACCAGGCCTTCTGTATATACACCTCCCTGCTCGGGCTGCGGAAGGATCGGTCCAGTGATCGAGGGGGTTTGCTGGCTGAGCAGCAATACAGCCACAATCCCCACTGCAACCAGGACGACCAGTATCTGCCAGCGTAATTGTTTCATATAC
>DATHUN010000319.1:0-2277 GCA_035462205.1 Anaerolineales bacterium | reverse complement strand
TGGTTGTACTATTGGGTGGGGTGCATGCTTGGGAATATACAAACTCTCCGCAATTTTGCGGCACAGCCTGCCATACCATGCCGCCTCAGAATGCCGCCTACAAGCAATCGCCTCATGCAAATGTGACCTGTGAGGAATGCCACATCGGTCGCGCTTCTTTCGTCAATCAATTGACGCGTAAGTCGCAGGGACTGAAAGAGACCTATGACCAGGTATTCAAACTCTATAAATATCCGATTCGTGCCGAAGCGTTACGTCCGGCGCGTGATACCTGCGAGAAATGCCATCAGCCTGAGACGTTCTCTGATGACAGCCTGCGCGTGATTCCTGCCTTTGCCAATGATCTTCACAATACGCAGACCAGCATCTATCTAATCTTAAAAACTGGAGGGGGAGCGAAGCGTGAGGGCTTGGGACGCGGCATTCACTGGCATATTGTAAACAAAGTGGAATACTATCCGCTCGATGAACTGGATCAGGAGATCCCATACGTGCGGGTTTACAACGATGATGGCTCCACCACTGAATATGTCGACCTAGAATCGGATTTTGACCCGTCCTCTTTAGACGAAAGCAAGCTGGTCACAATGGATTGTGTGACCTGCCATAACCGCGTGACACACGAATTCTCTTTCCCGCAAGAATCCATCAACATCGCCATGGAGCGCGGACAGATCAGTTCGGAGATCCCGCTCATCCATAAAAGGGCAGTGGATGTCATGTCTGTCGATTACCCGAACCGTGAGGAAGCTTTCGCTGCATTTGACAAGCTGGAGACCTATTACAAGGCAACGGAGTACTATCCGGGGCATGGGGAACAAATCAAGACTGCCGTCCAGACTCTAAAAGATATCTACGATCGTACAGTCTTCCACGACCAGCAAATCAATTGGACTACATACCCGAATAACCTGGGGCATATTAATTCCCCGGGTTGTTTCCGCTGTCACGATGGTAAACATCTCGATGATAAGCAACAGGCAATTCGTCTCGAATGCAATGTCTGTCACTCCATCCCGGTAATCAAAGGCGCTGATAATTTTGTCACCAAAATTGAAATCAGTACTGGCGCAGAGCCGCAATCACACCTCAATCCAAATTGGATCAGTTTGCATAACCAGGCTTTGGGTGCCTCTTGTTCCGCTTGTCACACCATGGAGGATCCCGGCGGCACGAGCAATACGTCCTTCTGTTCGAACTCTGCCTGCCATGGAAACGTATTCACCTATGCTGGTTTCGATGCACCCACACTTCGTGAGATTTTAAAATCACAGTTACCTCCAGCGGAGCCCACGGCAGCACCTGTCCTATCAGGAGCGCCGACGTTTGATAATTATGTGGGTCCACTCCTGGCTACAAAATGTACAGCCTGCCATGGTGATCTAGCCACCGCGGGTCTCAATATGAAAACATATGCGGGCCTGATGAAAGGCAGCTCAAACGGTCAGGTCATTATTCCCGGTGACTTTGCCAACAGTAAGCTATTTCAGGTGCAAAGTGCAGGGGGCCACTTCGCCAACCTGGCTACCGAAGAGCTAGAAGTTATCAAGCAGTGGATCAATGCGGGTGCGCCAGAGAATTAACAACTGAATCGAAACAATAAATCACACGACGCGCTTGATCGAGAGCGCGTCTTTTACTTAATCGATGAATTGCAGTAATCTCACCATAATTACTTGTAACGATTTAAATAGCCTTGTGAGGAACTGCTGGCGCAGAAAATCATAATTCTTTGAAGAAGAAAGTCATCCGTGCTAGTGACTTTCTCCATCTTGGATGCCATCTGTTAAGGGATTAATCTAAGAATGTCGATCACAACTCGGCGAATTGTAGAAAGTCAGAAAGGGTCGTTTCTATGTGTCTCGGTATTCCCGGAAAAATTATTAAGATCTACGAACATGATTCGCTGAAAATGGCGAAAATCGATTTCGGCGGAATCTCGAAGGAAGCATGCCTTGCGTATACACCCGAAGCGGAAGTGGGGCAATATGCATTGATCCACGTCGGTTTTGCGATCAGTTTGATGAATGAAGAAGAGGCGCAAGAAACCCTGGAATTGCTGCGTGAAATGTCCGAACTGGAAAATGATGTAGCGGCATAAAATTCGATTTCTTTTATAAATCAAAGCAGGGATGGGTTGCTAACCCGTCCCTGCTTTGATTTCACCCCCATTATATTCTTACAGGCTCTACAGCTTTTACATGAAGTTTCTCATGCTCCTCTTCAATGAGGCTGTGGTCCACCACTCTCATATATTTGATGCCCAGGGAAAGGGCT
>DATHUN010000318.1:0-2155 GCA_035462205.1 Anaerolineales bacterium | reverse complement strand
TACCAGCCTCCGGTGCAGTCCAGAGTGGTGGTTACCTCAGAGGTGGATAAGGCGAGCACATCCGCATAGGATAAATTAAGAGGTGTTGTGACTGCGCCGGTAACGCGCAAAGACCATTGATCCGGGTCGAGTTTGATCTTGCCTTGATCGGATGCGGTTGTCACAGGGTGAACATTGCCTTTAAAGGAACCTGCCTCACGCGACCCTGTGAAGCGATGTTGCTCGCCAGTGCCTTCCATGGATTTTGCCAACGCCTCAGACACTCCCCAGCCGACAATTGCGGCTGCACCTACTCCCATCAGTTTGAGAAATTGGCGGCGCCCAGTGAAATCAACTTTTTTGGGGCGAGGCCAGCGCTGCCAAACATGCAGAATAAAGAGTGGAGCTAAACCAAGTGCAATCCCCCAGTGCCAGCCAATCCCAGAATAAGCAGTCTGACCGATCCACACGTAGTAAGGACCAATATGCCAGGTCCACATCAAAATAATGACTAGGATTGTGACAGTTGCAAGGGTAAGGAGGATAGAGATCAGGATCATCGAATTATGATCGAAACGATGACTCAGCCCGCGGCTTAGTGAGCGCAGAGAGATCGCGCCTTTCCATGGAATGAGCACGAAGAGTGCCCAGCCAGCCATACGATGAAGTTCAAACAATGAAGAGGGGAAGGGCCACACCAGGCCATAGAGGCCAGTCAGACCAAGAATGCAAAACAAAATGAGGATAAGAGTATTGATGAAGCGCAAACTTTGACCGCTCATCAAGGTCTCCTTTTACCAATAAACGAAATGATAAAGTACCTCAGTGAATACGCTTCGACTTCGCTCGGTCTCAATAGCGTTGGAAGAACACCGACCTACTCGACCATTGGCTGCGCTCCCTCAGCAAGGACTGCGTGGGGCGGAGACTAACTGTATTTCACGACGCGGAAATTTTCTTCGTAGCGCGGATTTTCGGCGGTACTATCTTCTGTACGACGGGATTTCATTCTTTCAAGGAATTTCACCACGTTCGCGACCTGTGATTCGTGTTTGAGGATTGCCTCAAGTTTCGTTTGCCAGGTCTCCGTGACATCCAGGGTGACATTGGGTTGCATCGTCAATGAACACCAGATTTCCTTTGGCATATGAGGCAAAAAACCTTCTGCCAGCAATTCAGGAAAAAAGACAGGGCTTCCGGCTGCCGGAAAGACAGCATCCATCACAACCTGGCCGGCTGCCCGATGATCTGGGTGGTTGATGCCATACATGGCGAATAGGGTTTGAGGATCACAAGTCACAAGAATATCGGGCTTGAACTTGCGGATGACCCGCACGATCTCGCGGCGCAAATTAAGATCTGGCACCAGATAGCCATCGGGGCGATCGAGGAAGTGAACCTCCTCCACGCCGATGACTTTCGCCGCAGCGATCTGCTCTGCATGTCGAATGGCGCATAATGCGTCGGTGGTCATCTCTGCGGAGGTGGACTCGTTGAAGCCCTTATCGCCACAGGTGAGGAGCTGATAAGTGATGTGATGTCCGGCGCGCGCCCAGCGGGCGAGAGTCGCACCGCAGAAGAATTCGGGATCATCAGGATGCGCGAGGATAACGAGGATATTTTGAGGAGAGTCCCAATTTTCCATAGTGGCGACAGGATTCGGCTTGATAAAGAGATCTTAAGATTTGCGGTTGCTGCTTTTTCCACACGTACAGCCACCGCCTTCGTGACGGTCACATGGCGCTGCGGATTTACGTCGCAAAGCTTCGAGTTCATCCCAGGGCTGAAGCTCTTCGTGCTCGAAGGTTTCTGTGAAACGTTTGCCTTCTTCCCCTTCGAGAAGCACGATCACTTTGTTGCTCATGGGCAGAACGTCGACGACTTTGCCTTCACCTTTGGGTGTGATCACCCGCTTATTCCGCTTGGGAAGTTTCTTGCGGGCCTCCACGTACTGCTCATACTCGTAAATAAGACAACATCGCAAGCGCCCGCACATGCCGGTAATCTCGTTGGGGGTAAGTGAGATGCCCTGTTCCTTTGCCATCTTGATCGAGATAGGGGAAAAGTCGGTGAGGAATTGGGAACAACAACGTGTTTCGAGCACGCAAGCGCCCATACCACCGATGATCTTTGCCACATCCCGCGGGCCGATTTGTCGCATTTCGATATGCGTGTT